>NZ_JALJRI010000034.1:0-373 GCF_024519795.1 Micrococcus sp. Mcc89
TCCTCGATCAGATGCTTGATCGTCTCCAGGGAGTCACCCTTGGTGTGCCCGATCAGGCCCACCGGACCCCGCTTGATCCACCCCGAGGCGTACAGGCCCGGCACCGGGGCACCGTCCGCGTCCAGCACCCGGCCTTCCGCGTTCGGGATCACACCGCGCACCTCATCGAACTCCACCCCCTCCACCGGGGACCCGAAGTACCCCACGGCCCGGTAGATCGCCTGCACCGGGTAGTCCACGGTCTCCCCCGTCGGGCGGACCCCACCGGAGCCGTCCAACTCCATCCGGCGCATCCGCAGGCCGTCCACCCGGCCGTCGCCGTCCTCGTCCAGGAACTCCTCCGGGGCCTGCAGGAAATGCAGGTGCAGCCGAC
>NZ_JALJRI010000035.1:0-373 GCF_024519795.1 Micrococcus sp. Mcc89
TCCTCGATCAGATGCTTGATCGTCTCCAGGGAGTCACCCTTGGTGTGCCCGATCAACCCCACCGGGCCCCGCTTGATCCACCCCGAGGCATACAGACCCGGCACCGGGGCGCCGTCCGCATCCAGCACACGACCCTCCGCGTTCGGGATCACCCCGCGCACCTCATCGAACTCCACCCCCTCCACGGGCGAACCGAAATACCCCACGGCCCGGTAGATCGCCTGCACCGGATAGTCCACGGTCTCCCCCGTCGGACGGACCCCACCGGAACCGTCCAACTCCATCCGGCGCATCCGCAGACCGTCCACCCGGCCGTCCCCGTCCTCGTCCAGGAACTCCTCCGGGGCCTGCAGGAAATGCAGGTGCAGCCGAC
>NZ_JALJRI010000036.1:0-265 GCF_024519795.1 Micrococcus sp. Mcc89
TGATCGGGCACACCAAGGGTGACTCCCTGGAGACGATCAAGCATCTGATCGAGGACGAGCCGGGGCTGTGGACGGCCCAGGAGCCCTCCGAGGAGTCGGTGATCGAGCTGCTCGAGTCCCGTGAAGTCCCGTACACCACGTGGGCCGGTTGGCATGCCCTGGATGAGCATGAGAAGTCCTTGGGTGCGCAGGCGACGCAGACCGGTCCGGTGGCGCGGGAGCGGGTGAAGGTCGTGGACCGGGAGGAGATGACCCGCATCTCCCG
>NZ_JALJRI010000037.1:0-390 GCF_024519795.1 Micrococcus sp. Mcc89
TCGCGTTCACCTCGTTCCCGAGGGACGTGTGGTCCCAGATCTGGTCGAACAACCCCGCCGAGCGGCTGAACCGGGAGATCCGGCGCCGCACGGACGCGGTAGGGATCTTCCCGAACCGAGACGCCGTGATCCGGCTCGTAGGGGCCGTGCTGGCCGAACAGACCGATGAATGGGCCGAAGGCCGCCGCTATCTCGGACTCGAGTTGTTGGCCCGCTGCTCTAACCAGGACCCGGACACCCCCTCGACAACCGGAGCGAGCGCGGAGGTGATGCCGACCCTGGCCTGACTCTCATGCCTTGAAGGTCGTTACACCACTTCCAGGGACTTGACCGTGAGCCGCCCCACGGTGGCCACCTGGGTGGCCCGCTACCGCGCCGAGGGCGAGGCCG
>NZ_JALJRI010000038.1:0-1203 GCF_024519795.1 Micrococcus sp. Mcc89
TCGCGTTCACCTCGTTCCCGAGGGACGTGTGGTCCCAGATCTGGTCGAACAACCCTGCCGAGCGGCTGAACCGGGAGATCCGGCGCCGCACGGACTCGGTGGGGATCTTCCCGAACCGGGATGCCGTGGTGCGTCTGGTCGGGGCTGTGTTGGCCGAGCAGACCGATGAGTGGGCCGAAGGCCGCCGGTATCTCGGCCTGGAACTGCTCGCCCGGTGCCGTGAGCCCCTGACCACGGAGCAAGAGACCGTGATGAGCACGGAGGTGATGCCGACCCTGCAGACCTGACAGGTACAAGCCCCCTACAACCTCGAAGACGGCTACACCACTTCCAGGGACTTGACCGGTCGAGGCGTCGCTGCCGGAGACCGAACCACGTCAGCACGGCGGTGCCGAGGATCGCGGAGGCGACAGCGGACAGCGTCAGGCCTTCGACGGCAGCATGCTTGATGCCGTAGATGGCCAGCAGCAGGCCGACAGCGGACGTCACGACACTGATTGCGTCCACGCGCCCAGGCCGAGTGGCTCGGACCTCGCGCAGCAGAACGGGTGCGAAGCAGAGGAACAAGGCGATGACTGGCAGGTTGATCAAGAACACCGATCCCCACCAGAAGCGCTCCAGAAGCACGCCACCGATGACCGGGCCGATCGCGAATCCGGCGGCGAACGCCGCGGCGAAGATGCCGATGGCCTGGGCTCTCTTCTTCGGGTCAGCAAACAACTCGCTCAGGACCGCCAAAGCTGATGGGAGCAGAGTCGCGCCAGCGATCCCCATCACGGCGCGGGCGGCGATGAGCAGCTCGGGCGTGGGGGCGAAGGCGGCGGCTGTCGAGCCGAGGCCGAAGCACGCTGCCCCGATCATGAGCAGTCGAAGGCGTCCATAACGGTCGCCTATGTTCCCGAACGCGACCAGCAGGGAGCCAACGGCGAAGCCGTAGATGTCCAGGATCCACAGAGCTTGGTCAGCGCTGGGGTTCAGCGCCTGACTGACTCGGGGCATCGCGAGGAAGAGGATGGATCCGTCCATCGAGACCAGCAGCACCGGCCCCAGGACAACGACCAGACCGAGCCAAGCGCGGAGGTTGCCAGGTTGGGTCCCGGCGGCAGGATGTTGAGTCATGCCGTCAACGCTGCGGGTCGCCGACGGGGCTAGCTGTAAGAGGTCATGACGTTGTTGACTCGGGCCGGGGCCAACGAGGCCGGT
>NZ_JALJRI010000039.1:0-3645 GCF_024519795.1 Micrococcus sp. Mcc89
GGGGGGGGGGGGGGGGGGGGGGGGGGGGGGGGGGGGGGGGGGGGGGGGGGGGGGGACCCGGTGGCCCTGCGGTCTCGGCTGTCGTCCTCTGTTCGGCAGACACAGGTGTGCTTCCTCTCGTCGGGGTCAGGGCTGCCCGCCCACCCTACAGATCGGTCATGTGGGCGGGGCTGCGTGCTGGGCGGTGCGGGTCCCTGGGTTCCGTGGGGGCGGGGGCTGGGGTTGCCGGGCCCCGTGGCCGCTGGGCCTCTGGGTTCCGTGGGCAGAAGAGCGAAGGTTTCTGCCCCCGGAAGCGAAAACCCTGCCGGTTCTGCCCCCGGAACAGGGGAGAGCGCGCTTTCTGCCCACGGAGCGGGCGGGGCTGCCGGTTCTGCCCACGGAACGGGGCCGGTGCGGGACGCCTCCGCCGCGGCGGGCCCGCCGGTAGACTGCCGGACTGTGGCTTTGACTATCGGATTCGTGGGACTGCCCAACGTGGGCAAGTCGACCCTGTTCAACGCGCTGACGCGCCAGACCGTGCTCGCGGCGAACTACCCGTTCGCGACGATCGAGCCGAACGTGGGCGTGGTGAACCTGCCGGACGAGCGGCTGCCCCAGCTGGCCGAGATCTTCGGCTCCGAGCGGATCCTGCCGGCCACGGTGTCCTTCGTGGACATCGCCGGCATCGTCAAGGGCGCCTCCGAGGGGGAGGGCCTGGGCAATCAGTTCCTGGCGAACATCCGCGAGGCCCACGCGATCGCCCAGGTGGTGCGCGCGTTCGACGACGGCGACGTCGTCCACGTGGACGGCAAGGTGGACCCGGCCTCGGACATGGAGACCATCAACACCGAGTTGATCATCGCGGACATGCAGACCGTGGAGAAGGCGATCCCGCGCGTCGAGAAGGAGGTCAAGGGCAAGAAGAAGGAGCCCGCCGACCTCGAGGCGCTCCAGGCCGCGCTCGCGGTGCTGGAGCGGGGCGAGACGATCTTCGCCGCGAAGGACAAGGACAAGCTGGACATGGACCGGCTGCGGGAGCTGAGCCTGCTCACCGCCAAGCCGTTCATCTACGTGTTCAACTCCGACGAGGGCGTGCTGGGGGACCAGGCCAGGCAGCAGGAGCTGCGCGATCTCGTGGCCCCCGCCGACGCCGTGTTCCTGGACGCCAAGCTCGAGTCCGACCTCGTGGAGCTCTCCGACGAGGAGGCCGCCGAGATGCTGGAGATGGCCGGGCAGGACGAGTCCGGGCTGGACCAGCTGGCCCGAGTGGGCTTCTCCACCCTCGGCCTGCAGACCTACCTGACAGCCGGGCCCAAGGAGACGCGCGCGTGGACCATCCCCGTCGGCGCGACCGCACCTGAGGCCGCCGGCGTGATCCACACCGATTTCCAGCGCGGCTTCATCAAGGCGGAGATCGTGTCCTTCGAAGACCTGATCGCTGCCGGGTCGATGGCCGACGCCAAGGCCGCCGGCAAGGTGCGCATGGAGGGCAAGGACTACGTGATGAAGGACGGCGACGTGGTGGAGTTCCGGTTCAACGTGTGAGCTGGCCGTAGCGCAGCGAGTAAGGGACGCCGATGACCGTCTTAGTTTCCAAGCTGAAAATATCTAAATTTCGAGCCATTCGCAAAGCCGAAATTAATTTTGGTGAAACCTCCGCTATTGTTGGCCAGAATGGCGCTGGAAAGACGAGCATCCTCCGTGCCCTCAACGCGTTCTTTAATTTTGACGAGGAGCGCCAACATTTTGAGGACCGGGACCATCAATTCCTCCCTAACTCGCAGGCCAACATCGAAGTCTGGATTACAGGTTTGGACCAACTTCGTTTTCCGTCGGACCAGGGAGTGTTTAAAGCAAGACTGAAGTACACGCGCTCTCCTATCTGGGAGTACTTTGTCAATGGTCAGTGGAACTCATTTCACCCCAATCTCAGAGAGGCGTTAAGAGGGGAAATCGCATTCGTGCTTGTTCCTATCAAGCGAGATGCGGACGTGGCGCACCATGCCGAAACGGGTCTATTAAGGCGCCTCGTCGACCTAAAGTTTAATCATGATCGACAGCGCGACCGTATTTCTCCTCGTGTGGGTGATGTTAGTAGGACTATTCGCGCAGGTACTCTCGGTCCGCTTGAGAGGGACCTAAATGCCCTCCTGAAGAGTGTTGGGCCGTTCAAGTTTGAGATAAAGCATGCTGTTGATCCGGACTACCGGTTGCTTCTTCAGGATGTACGGCTCTCAGTTCGTGAGGGCGATAATCTTATCCCCTTGGCAAACGCAGGTAGCGGAACCCAGAGCATGGCCGTGTTCTCATTGTATGCCGAGATTGCTCGGCTGACCGGGACTTCGTTTTTCTTAGGTTTTGAAGAACCTGAGCAAAATCTCCATCCGCAAGCGCAGAGGCAGCTGATCGCAGCACTTCAGTCACTAAACCTGCAAGTTTTCTTCACCACGCACTCGCCTACCATCGTGGACGCGTTGAATCACGAGAGCGTGATCCTGTGTCGGCGGGTGCTAACGAAATCTGGGCGCTTGGAGGTGCGAGTTCGCCAGATTGGGCCTCAGTTTTTCCAGGAGAAAGGCTTGGATCGGGATAAGTATTATAAGTTTCACGAACGACGGAACTCGGAGTTCTTCTTTGCAGACTTTGTCGTTGTAACGGAGAGTCCTATAGATAGCAGAGTAATCGAGACCCTGCTTGAATCTGCACATGAGGACTTGAGTTCATATGGAGCGAATCTGATCGCGCTGGATGGCGTCCAGTCTATTGTCTACATGTACCATTTGCTTCGAGAGCTCGATATCCCATTTTATTTTATTGTGGATAAGGATTACTTCCTGCCGTATAAAAATGGGTCACGCAAGGATAGTCTACGATCAGACGGTACTCCGATATTCACCACTGAACCTCAACAGAACTCCGTACTGAGGCATCTCTTTCCATCTAGTGATGACATGAACCGTGTTGTGGGATATTTGCTGGGGGACCATCGCGCGGCACTTGAGGAGCTCGATAAGGTCGGGTTCTTCAGTTTCCGCTATTCACTCGAGGTTGATTTGGTTGGAGCGGTAACACCAAGGGATCGTCTCTTTGATGCTGCTCGATTGGTGGGGGGTAATCGTACTGTCGGAAAGCTGCTAGTTAACAATATGGGCTCGGTAAAGTCGCAGGAGAACTTGCTCAACGCGGTTGCTGGTCTGCCTGCGTCCGCGCTTCCCCAGACGTTTAAGTGGCTGCGACGAGAACTTCCACGGAAGGCGAAGGCGGCGAACGCTGGTCTGCAGGTCACCCCGTGAAGGGTTTCGGATATTCCCCGTCTAGTCGGGGCAATAAATTCGTCGACTGGCACTAGCGTTCGACGACACACTCGACCGCCCTTTTAATTGCGATGCGCGCACCCTGACGGGCCCGCTCGTCACCGCTGCCAGGGCCGTATCATGGGTCGCGGCGTCGATCTTTGCGGGGGTAAGCTTTCGCGCGAAAGCGCTTCAGCGTGGCCAGTCCTAGCGGCTTTTGCCTCGGCGTCTCAAGCACCGTTTGTGGTGGAACGGGGAACTGCTACTGGTCTCCACGTCCAGCAAGTCGTCGTCATCGCGCCACCGCGCCGTAGCTGGTGTAGGAGGGCATGACGTTGTTGACTCGGGTCGGTGCCAGTGAGGCCGGAGGAGC
>NZ_JALJRI010000040.1:0-253 GCF_024519795.1 Micrococcus sp. Mcc89
GCTCGCGTCCACTATGCAGTTCTCAAACAACAACCCACACCCCATCCACCAACCCTCAAGGCCAGCTTCACAAGATACGGACACCAGAAACAACAACCCCAACCCTCACAGGTCAGGGCACCTGCTGTTCCAGGACCCAACAGTGTGCCAACACCAGCCCGCAGCCACCAACACCACCCATTCCAACCACACCCTCACAGGCATGACGTACTCGAGCACTGCCGGCACCACCACTGGCACCATTCGTTGATGT
>NZ_JALJRI010000041.1:0-3606 GCF_024519795.1 Micrococcus sp. Mcc89
GGGTTGGTGGATGGGGTGTGGGTTGTTGTTTGAGAACTGCATAGTGGACGCGAGCATCTTATTTTTTTGTTGCTGCATCGTTGATCGCACTGTTCCCCCTGGGGTGGTGTGTGAGGTGTGGTGATGCCGAGAATGACATCTTAGTTAGATATTGCTCATTTGAGGACTTTCATTGTGTGTGAAAGTTTCCAAGGGCGCATGGTGGATGCCTTGGCAACAGGAGCCGAAGAAGGACGTGGGAATCTGCGATAAGCCTGGTGGAGTCGATAACCGGACGTTGAGACCAGGATTTCCGAATGGGGAAACCCCGCACGACGTGTCGTGTGACCCCCGGTTGAACACATAGACCGGGTGGAGGGAACGTGGGGAAGTGAAACATCTCAGTACCCACAGGAAGAGAAAACAAAAGTGATTCCGTTAGTAGTGGCGAGCGAACGCGGATGGGGCTAAACCGTATGTGTGTGATACCCGGCAGGGGTTGCATGTGCGGTGTTGTGGGCCCCTCCTTGTCATGTCTGCCGGCATGGCGCAGTGAGGTGCGGGCATATAGACGAACCAGTGTGGATGCTGGACCGTAGAGGGTGAGAGTCCCGTAGTCGAAATGTGTTCCGCCGCTGTGGGAGGGTTGCCCGAGTAGCACGGGGCCCGAGGAATCCCGTGTGAATCTGCCAGGACCACCTGGTAAGCCTGAATACTACCTGTTGACCGATAGCGGATCAGTACCGTGAGGGAATGGTGAAAAGTACCCCGGGAGGGGAGTGAAATAGTACCTGAAACCATGTGCCTACAAACCGTTGGAGCCTCCTTGTGGGGTGACAGCGTGCCTTTTGAAGAATGAGCCTGCGAGTTAGTGATACGTGGCGAGGTTAACCCGTGTGGGGAAGCCGTAGCGAAAGCGAGTCTGAATAGGGCGATTGAGTCGCGTGTCCTAGACCCGAAGCGGAGTGATCTACCCATGGCCAGGTTGAAGCGCGTGTAAGAGCGCGTGGAGGACCGAACCCACTTCAGTTGAAAATGGAGGGGATGAGCTGTGGGTAGGGGTGAAAGGCCAATCAAACTCCGTGATAGCTGGTTCTCCCCGAAATGCATTTAGGTGCAGCGTCACGTGTTTCTTCCCGGAGGTAGAGCTACTGGATGGACGATGGGCCCTACAAGGTTACTGACTTCAGCCAAACTCCGAATGCCGGGAAGTGAGAGCGTGGCAGTGAGACTGTGGGGGATAAGCTTCATAGTCGAGAGGGAAACAGCCCAGACCACCGGTTAAGGCCCCTAAGCGTGTGCTAAGTGGGAAAGGATGTGGAGTTGCTGAGACAACCAGGAGGTTGGCTTAGAAGCAGCCACCCTTGAAAGAGTGCGTAATAGCTCACTGGTCAAGTGATTCCGCGCCGACAATGTAGCGGGGCTCAAGTACACCGCCGAAACCGTGGCATTCAGTTTTGCTGGATGGGTAGGGGAGCGTCGTTCACGAGGTGAAGCCAGCGGGTAACTTCTGGTGGATTGTGGACGAGTGAGAATGCAGGCATGAGTAGCGAAAGACGGGTGAGAAACCCGTCCGCCGGATGACTAAGGGTTCCAGGGTCAAGCTAATCTGCCCTGGGTAAGTCGGGACCTAAGGCGAGGCCGACAGGCGTAGTCGATGGACAACGGGTTGATATTCCCGTACCAGTGAAGAACCGTCCATGCTGAGCCGGTGATACTAACCGCCCGAACCATCCCGAACCCCGTCTTTGACGGGGTCGGTGGTGGGGAGCGCGGGACCTGAACCGGGGAGGCAAGCGCATTAACAGGTGTGACGCAGGAAGGTAGCCGGGCCGGGCAATGGAAATGACCTGGTCTAAGGGTGTAGGGCTGCCGGTAGGTAAATCCGCCGGCTGTATGCCTGAGACCTGATGGGCGCCCACTTGGTGGGTGATCCGGTGATCCTATGCTGCCTAGAAAAGCATCGGCGTGAGGTTCAAACTGCCCGTACCCTAAACCGACACAGGTGGTCAGGTAGAGAATACTAAGGCGATCGAGAGAATCATGGTTAAGGAACTCGGCAAAATGCCCCCGTAACTTCGGGAGAAGGGGGGCCCCAACCTTGAGCACCACGTGCTGGTGTGAGGGGATCGGGGCCGCAGAGACCAGGGGGAAGCGACTGTTTATCAAAAACACAGGTCCATGCGAAGTCGTAAGACGATGTATATGGACTGACTCCTGCCCGGTGCTGGAAGGTTAAGGGGACCCGTTAGCTTCGGCGAAGCGGAGAACTTAAGCCCCAGTAAACGGCGGTGGTAACTATAACCATCCTAAGGTAGCGAAATTCCTTGTCGGGTAAGTTCCGACCTGCACGAATGGAGTAACGACTTCCCCGCTGTCTCAACCATGAACTCGGCGAAATTGCATTACGAGTAAAGATGCTCGTTACGCGCAGAAGGACGGAAAGACCCCGTGACCTTTACTATAGTTTGGTATTGGTATTCGGTGTGACTTGTGTAGGATAGGTGGGAGACTGTGAAGCGGGCACGCCAGTGTTCGTGGAGTCGCCGTTGAAATACCACTCTGGTCACTCTGGATATCTAACTTCGGCCCGTGATCCGGGTCAGGGACAGTGCCTGATGGGTAGTTTAACTGGGGCGGTTGCCTCCCAAAATGTAACGGAGGCGCCCAAAGGTTCCCTCAGCCTGGTTGGCAATCAGGTGTCGAGTGCAAGTGCACAAGGGAGCTTGACTGTGAGAGTGGCAGCTCGAGCAGGGACGAAAGTCGGGACTAGTGATCCGGCGGCTCGTTGTGGAACGGCCGTCGCTCAACGGATAAAAGGTACCTCGGGGATAACAGGCTGATCTTGCCCAAGAGTCCATATCGACGGCATGGTTTGGCACCTCGATGTCGGCTCGTCGCATCCTGGGGCTGGAGTAGGTCCCAAGGGTTGGGCTGTTCGCCCATTAAAGCGGTACGCGAGCTGGGTTCAGAACGTCGTGAGACAGTTCGGTCCCTATCCTCTGCGCGCGTTGGAAATTTGAGAAGGTCTGTCCTTAGTACGAGAGGACCGGGACGGACGAACCTCTGGTATGTCAGTTGTACCGCCAGGTGCATGGCTGATTAGCTACGTTCGGGATGGATAACCGCTGAAAGCATCTAAGCGGGAAGCCGGCTTCGAGATGAGATTTCCTTGCCCCTTTGAGGGTGTGAGGCCCCCAGCTAGAACACTGGGTTGATAGGCTGGATGTGGAAGCGAGGACTGAAGACTCGTGAAGCTGACCAGTACTAATAGGCCGATGACTTACACACACTCTTATCCTATTGCTTGCTTCAAGGTGATGGGTTGGTGTTCGCGTCCACTGTGCGGTTGTCTGATTGCAACCGGCTGTCTGCTTGTTGGTGGGTGGTTGAGGTGTTTTGAATTGAATAGTGTCACTGTTGTGTGACCCGTAGGTTTCCCTGCTGTTGCCCGTGTTGAGGGTGGTGGTGTGGGGTTAGGGTTACGGCGGTCATAGCGTGGGGGAAACGCCCGGTTCCATTCCGAACCCGGAAGCTAAGGCCCACAGCGCCGATGGTACTGCAGCCGGGAGGTTGTGGGAGAGTAGGTCGCCGCCGGACATTCTTTGAGGGAGGGCCTCGCACTGT
>NZ_JALJRI010000042.1:0-64860 GCF_024519795.1 Micrococcus sp. Mcc89
CCGCTCGTCTCATCTCAGCCCGGCCCTCGTGCCAAGAACCTCATGACCCACAACACCTAGACTGGGTCCGCCATGGCTGACCTCTTCTCCGCGCTCGGACGCACGCCCCTGAACCTCGACCGCACCCGCCGCCCGGCGGACCCGGAGACCGCCCTGCCCGGGCTCGTGCCCCCGGCCGTCACGCGCGCGGCCGCGGACCCCGAGGCCTGGGGCCAGGACGTCCGGCCGGCCGCGCCGGCGCACACTCCCGAGTCGCTCGTGGCGGGGCTCAACCCGCAGCAGGCCGCCGCGGTGACCCACACGGGGGCGCCGCTGCTGATCGTGGCGGGCGCCGGCTCGGGCAAGACCCGGGTGCTGACCCACCGCATCGCGTGGCTGCTCGCCACCGGCCGGGCGCGGCCGCACGAGATCCTCGCCATCACCTTCACGAACAAGGCCGCCGCGGAGATGCGCGAGCGCGTGGCCGGGCTGATCGGTCCCACCGCCCAGCGGATGTGGATCTCCACGTTCCATTCCTCCGCCGTGCGGCTGCTGCGCAACGAGGCCGCCAACATCGGGCTGAAGTCCACGTTCACCATCTACGACTCGGCGGACAGCCTGCGCCTGGTCACCACCGTCGCCAAGCAGCACGAGCTGGACCCGAAGCGCTTCGCGCCCAAGGCCCTGCTGAACCGCATCAGCTCCCTGAAGAACGAGCTCGTGGAGGCGGACGACTACGCCGCCACCGTGGCCGAGGGGGACCCGTGGGGCCGCGCCGTCGCCGCCGTCTACCGGGACTACACGGCCCGCCTGCGCCAGGCCAACGCCCTGGACTTCGACGACCTGATCGGCATGACGGTCCACATGTTCGAGGCGTTCCCGCGCGTGCTGGACAACTACCGCCGCCGGTTCCGCCACGTCCTCGTGGACGAGTACCAGGACACCAACCACGCCCAGTACCGCCTGATCCGGCTCCTCGCCGGCCCGGCGGGCGACCCCGAGGGCGTGGAGACCCCCGGCGGCGAGCTGACCGTCGTCGGCGACTCGGACCAGTCCATCTACGCGTTCCGCGGCGCGGACATCCGCAACATCGTCGAGTTCGAGCAGGACTTCACGGACGCCGTCACCATCAAGCTCGAGCAGAACTACCGCTCCACGCAGACCATCCTGGACGCCGCCAACGCGGTGATCGAGCGCAACCCGGACCGCCGCCCCAAGCGCCTGTGGACGGCCGAGGGGGAGGGCCCGGCGATCGTCGGCTACGCCGCGGAGAACGAGTCCGCCGAAGCGGAGTGGATCGCCACCACCATCGACCGGCTGCAGGACGAGGACGGGATCCGCCCGGCCGACGTCGCCGTGTTCTACCGGACCAACGCGCAGTCCCGCGCGCTCGAGGAGCGGCTGGTGACGCGCGGCATCCCGTACCGCGTCATCGGCGGCACGCGCTTCTACGACCGCAAGGAGATCAAGGACGCGCTCGCCTACCTGCGGGTGATCGTCAACCCCGACGACGACGTCAACGTGCGCCGCATCCTCAACGAGCCCAAACGGGGCATCGGGGACCGGGCCGAGGGCGCCATCGCCGCGTGGGCCGAGCGCAACCGCTCCACGTTCTCCGCGGCCCTGCGCGACGCCGAGAACGCCCCCGGCATGGCCGCCCGCTCGCTCAAGGCCGTCCGCGGCTTCGTGCAGATGATGGACGACCTCGGCCAGGTCGCCGAGTCCGCCGGCCCGGCCACCGTCCTGGAGGCCGTCCTCGAGCAGTCCGGGATGCTGGCCGCCCTCCGCGAGTCCGAGGACCTGCAGGACGAGTCCCGCGCGGACAACCTCGGCGAGCTCGTCGCCGTCGTCCGCTCCTTCGAGACGACGCACCCGGACGGCACCCTGTCCGACTTCCTCGAGCAGGTGGCGCTCGTGGCGGACGCAGACCAGCTGCCCACGGCCCCGGACGTGGAGGGCGAGGCGCTCGCCGAGCAGCAGGGCCAGGTCACGCTCATGACGCTGCACACCGCCAAGGGCCTCGAGTTCCCCGTGGTGTTCCTGACGGGCATGGAGCACGGGGTGTTCCCGCACGCCCGCTCGATGACGGACGAGAAGGAGCTCGCGGAGGAGCGCCGTCTGGCCTACGTGGGCCTGACGCGCGCCCGCCGTCGCCTGTTCCTGACGCGCGCCGAGGCACGCTCGCTGTGGGGCCAGCACCAGTTCAACCCGCCCAGCCAGTTCCTCGGGGAGATCCCGGAGACGCTCATCGACTGGGAGCGGGAGGGCACCACCCGCTCGGCCGGCTCGTTGAGCCTGACCGGCGCCGGCACCTCGCGCTACGCGGGGCGGTTCGGGGGCGGCCGGCCGGCCTGGCGGTCCCGGGACGACGACGGCGCGCGACCCCAGCGCCTCACCCGCGGGGACGAGCCGGCGGACCTCACGGTGCCCTCCGGCGTGGTGCGCGGGAAGGCGCCGAGCCGGGTGCAGCCGCAGAAGGAGATCGTGGCGCTCAGCCCGGGCGACCGCGTCTCCCACGCCACGTTCGGCGAGGGGCGCGTGGACGCCGTCGCGGGCGCGGGGGACAAGACCGTCGCGACCGTCACCTTCGACGCCACCGGGGCGCAGAAGCGGCTGCTGCTGCGCTACGCCCCGCTGACGAAGGTCGAGGGCTGACGGGACCGGCCCGCCGACCCCCCGGTCGCCCCGGGGCGTGGACTACAGTGAGCCGTGGAACGCCGCCGTCCGCCGCCCCGCCGTGCCCCCGCGCCCGGCCCGGCCACGGAGGGGGCGTCGACGTCGGCCGCGCCCGCGGGCGAGGCCGGCAGACCCTGTCTTCGACCAAGAAGGACACACCACCGTGGACCTGTATGAGTACCAGGCGCGCGATCTGTTCGAGGCGCACGGCGTCCCCGTGCTGGCCGGCATCGTTGCGCAGACCCCGGACGAGGCCAAGGCGGCCGCGGAGAAGATCGGCGGCGTCACCGTCGTCAAGGCGCAGGTGAAGGTCGGCGGCCGCGGCAAGGCCGGCGGCGTGAAGGTCGCCAAGACGGCCGACGAGGCCTACGAGCACGCCAAGGCCATCCTGGGGATGGACATCAAGGGCCACACCGTGCACCAGGTCATGATCGCCCAGGGCGCCGACATCGCCGAGGAGTACTACTTCTCCGTGCTGCTGGACCGCGCCAACCGCACCTACCTGGCCATGTGCTCGGTCGAGGGCGGCATGGAGATCGAGCAGCTCGCCGAGGAGCGCCCCGAGGCCCTCGCCAAGGTGCCCGTCTCCCCGCTGACCGGCATCGACGCCGAGACCGCCCAGAAGATCGTCACCGAGGCGGGCTTCCCCGAGGAGCTGCGCGCCGACGTCGCCGAGGTCATCCAGAAGCTCTGGGAGGTCTTCGAGAAGGAGGACGCCACCCTCGTCGAGGTGAACCCGCTGGTGAAGACCGGCGACGGCACGATCCTCGCCCTGGACGGCAAGGTCTCCCTCGACGACAACGCGGCGTTCCGCCACGAGGACCACGCCGCCCTCGTCGACGAGCGCACCGAGGACCCGCTGGAGGCCAAGGCCAAGGCCAACGGCCTCAACTACGTGAAACTGGACGGCCAGGTCGGCGTGATCGGCAACGGCGCCGGCCTCGTGATGTCCACCCTCGACGTCGTCGCGTACGCCGGCGAGCAGCACGGCGGCGTGAAGCCGGCCAACTTCCTGGACATCGGCGGCGGCGCCAACGCCGAGGTCATGGCCAACGGCCTCGACGTCATCCTGGGCGACGAGCAGGTCAAGTCCGTGTTCGTGAACGTCTTCGGCGGCATCACCGCGTGCGACCAGGTCGCGAACGGCATCGTCAAGGCCCTCGAGATCCTGGGTGACACCGCCACCAAGCCGCTGGTCGTGCGCCTGGACGGCAACGCCGTGGAGGAGGGCCGCCGCATCCTGCAGGAGGCGAACCACCCGCTCGTCACCCTGGCCGCCACCATGGACGAGGGCGCCGACAAGGCCGCCGAGCTCGCCCACTCCGCGAACTGACCGTTCGGAAAGACTGAGGAAACAGCTATGTCGATCTACCTGAACAAGGACTCCAAGGTCATCGTCCAGGGCATCACCGGCGGTGAGGGCACCAAGCACACCCGCCTCATGCTCAAGGCCGGCACGAACATCGTGGGCGGCGTGAACGCCCGCAAGGCCGGCACCACCGTGTCCCACGAGGACAAGGACGGCAACGCCGTCGAGCTGCCCGTCTTCGGCACCGTCAAGGAGGCCATGGAGAAGACCGGTGCGGACGTGTCCGTGGCCTTCGTGCCGCCGGCCTTCGCCAAGGACGCCGCCATCGAGGCCATCGAGGCCGAGATCCCGCTGCTCGTGGTCATCACCGAGGGCATCCCGGTGCAGGACACCGCCGAGTTCTTCGCCCTGTCCCAGTCCAAGACCGGCGAGGACGGCAAGCCGAAGACCCGCATCATCGGCCCGAACTGCCCCGGCGTCATCACCCCGGGCGAGGCCCTGGCGGGCATCACCCCGGCCACCATCACCGGCTCCGGCCCCATCGGCCTCGTGTCCAAGTCCGGCACGCTGACCTACCAGATGATGTACGAGCTGCGTGACTTCGGCTTCTCCACCGCCATCGGCATCGGCGGCGACCCGATCATCGGCACCACCCACATCGACGCCCTCGAGGCGTTCGAGGCCGACCCGGACACCCAGGCCATCGTGATGATCGGCGAGATCGGCGGCGACGCCGAGGAGCGTGCGGCCGAGTTCATCAAGGCCAACGTCACCAAGCCGGTCGTCGGCTACGTGGCCGGCTTCACCGCCCCGGAGGGCAAGACCATGGGCCACGCCGGCGCCATCGTCTCCGGCTCCGCCGGCACCGCGCAGGCCAAGAAGGAGGCCCTCGAGGCCGCGGGCGTGAAGGTCGGCAAGACCCCGTCCGAGACCGCCCAGCTCATGCGGGAGATCCTGCAGGCCCAGGCCTGATCCCGCGGTGGGGGGCGCCGATGCCGGCGCTCCGCACCGGCAGGCGGATGCACCACGGCCCCTGTCCCTCGTCCTGAGGGGCAGGGGCCGTGTGCTGTGCGGGGCGGAGCAGGCGGTGGGCGCCCGTCAGCCCACGTTCGCGCCGAAGAGCAGGCCGAGCACGTACGTCACGGCAGCGGCGCCGAAGCCGATCGCGAGCTGGCGCAGGCCCCGAGCCAGCGGTGAGGAGCCGGACAGCAGCCCGACCACACCGCCGGTGAAGAGCAGGGCCACGCCCACCATCGCCGCCGCCAGGCCCAGGGCCCACAGCCCGGACATGCCGAAGATGTACGGCAGGATCGGGATGAGTGCGCCGGAGGCGAAGAACGCGAAGCTGGACAGGGAGGCGCTCCACGCCGAGCCGATCTCCGCGAAGGAGTCCGAGTGGTCCACCGGCCCCTGGGAGCCGTCGGGACGGGCGGAGAACTGCGGGTTGCAGTCGCACGTGAGATAGCCGAGGCGCTCGAGCGCGCGGTGCTCGGCGTCCTCGGGCGTCATGCCGCGGGCCAGGTAGACGAGCGTGAGCTCGTTGTGGTCCAGGTCCAGGTGCTGGGCCGCCTCGAGGGTGATCTGGGTGGGGGAGGAGGCCTCGAGCAGCTCCCGCTGGGACCGCACCGAGACGTACTCGCCGGCCGCCATGGACAGCGCGCCCGCCAGCAGGCCGGCCACGCCGGTGAACAGCACGACGGACGGCGCCACGCCCGTCGCGCCGATGCCCATCACGAGCGCCAGGTTGGAGACCAGCCCGTCGTTCATGCCGAAGACGGCGGCGCGGAAGTTGCCGGCCAGCTGCTCGCGACCCCGGGCGGCGAGGCCGCGCACGACCTCCTCGTGGATGGCCTCGTCCGCCACCATGCCCTCGGGGGCGTCCTGGTCCTCCGCGTAGGGAGTGTCCGACTCGGCGCGCTGGGCCAGGGCCAGCACGAACACGGAGCCGAAGATCCGCGCGAGCCAGCGCAGCAGGATGCGGTGCAGGGAGGGGCGCGGCGGGTTCTCGGCGTGCTCGCCCAGGAGGGCCCGCCAGTGCTGTTCGTGGCGGCGCTCGGCCTCGGCGAGGCCGAGCAGGATGTCGCGCTCCACGCCGTCCTTGCGAGCGGCGATGTCGCGGTAGATCTGGCCCTCGGCGATCTCGTCGGCGAGGTAGCGGCGCCAGCGTCGGACCTGTTCGCGGGTCGGCTCGGGACGTGCCGCGGGCGTGGCGGTGTGGGCGGGGCTCATGGGGCTCCATCGGATGGGCGGGCGGGGACGGGCGGCGCCGTCGCGGCCGGGCGCGCCCGACCGGCCAGTCTACGCCGTCGCTACCATGGCCGCATGGACGCAGCAGAGACCCCCGACGGCCCCGAGACCGCCGCCCACGACGGCGGCCGGCCGGCCTGGCAGCACCGCCTCCTGGCGGGCGGGGAGGAGCCGGACCCCCGGTTCACGCTCGCCAACGAGCGCACGTTCCTGGCCTGGGTCCGGACGGCGCTGGCGCTGCTGGCCGGCGGGGTCGCGGTGGAGGCGTTCACCGGCGCCCTCTTCGCGCCGCCGGTCCGGGTGGTGCTGAGCACGGTGCTGCTCGTCCTGGCGGCGCTGCTCGCCCTGGGCGCGGGCGCGCGCTGGCTCCGGGTGGAGCGGGCGATGCGCCGCGGCCGTCCGCTGCCGCTGCCGCTGATCGTCCCGGTCCTCGCGGGGGGCGTCGTGCTGGCCGTCGTGGTGCTGCTGGCCGCCGTCGTCCTTCCGCGGGGCTGAGACGATGCGCCTGCATCACGACCCGGGGCTGCAGCCCGAGCGCACCGTGATGAGCTGGGGCCGCACGGTCCTGGCGCTGGGCGTCCTCAGCCTCACGTTCCTGAGGTGGTGGCCGACCGTCGGCGCGTGGGCGTTCGGGCCTGCGGTGGTGGCGGCCGTCGGCGGGGCGGCGGTGCTGGCCACGCAGCGCCGGCGCTACGTGGCGCACGCGGACGGAATCGCGCGGGAGCAGGCCCGGCCGGCCCTGGCGTCGGTGGCCTGCATGGTCGCGCTGGTGGTGGGCTTGGCGGCCCTCGGGATCACCGCCACGCTGCTGCACGCGGCATGATCCGCGGACGACGACGGCGCCCCTCACCTGCGCGGGGCGGGTGAGGGGCGCCGTCGTGCATCCGGAGGCGGACCGCTCAGCGGGCGATCATGCCGTGGGGGTCGATGACGAACTTCTCCAGGGAGCCCTGGTCGAACTCCGCATAGGCCTGCGGTGCCTCGTCCAGGCTGATCACGCGCGGGTTGACCATCTCCGTCAGGTACGGCATCCGATCCCACAGGATCGACATCATCAGCTGGCGGTTGTAGCGCATGACGGGCGCCTGGCCGCCGATGATGTGGGGCGACTTGATCCAGGCCTTGCCGAAGTCCACCGGGAAGGTGCCCTCCTGCTCGGCCTTCGTCTCCGCGATCGGGTCCGGCCCGTAGATGCCGATGATGCCCGTGGCGCCGCCCGGACGGGTGATGTCCAGGACCTGGTTCACGGCGGCGATCGGCTGCATCTCATCGGACGCGGAGCCCAGGCCGTGGGCCTCGGAGCCGACGCAGTCCACCGCGCAGTCCACCATCGGCTCGCCGAGGATGTCGCTCACGGCGTCCTGCAGGTTCTCCGTGGTGGAGAGGTCGATGGTCTCGCAGCCGTGCTTGCGCACCAGCTCCAGTCGCGAGGCGTCCTGGTCGCCCACGATGATGCACGAGGCGCCCAGCAGCCGAGCGGCGGCCGCGGCGCACCGGCCCACGGGGCCGGCACCGGCGATGTAGACGGTGGAGCCGGGCTTGGCGCCGGCCTCCACGAGGCCGTGGAACGCCGTCGGGAGGATGTCCGAGAGCACGGTCAGATCCAGGATCTTCTCCATCGCCTGCTCCTGGTCCGGGAAGCGCAGCAGCTGGAAGTCGGCGTACGGCACGAACAGGTACTCGGCCTGCCCGCCCTGGAAGCCGCCCAGATTGAAGCCGTAGGCGGCGCAGGCCTGGTCCGGGTTGGCGGTCTCGCAGATCTCGGTCCGGCCGGCGCGGCAGTTGCGGCAACGGCCGCAGGCCACGTTGAACGGCACGGAGACGAGGTCGCCCTCCTGCAGGAACTGGACGTCGCTGCCGACCTCCAGCACCTGGCCGGTCATCTCGTGACCCAGCACCATGCCCTCGGGGGCGGGGAAGGACCCGCGGTAGATGTGCAGGTCGCTGCCGCAGATGTTGGTCGCGACGATCTTGAGGATGACACCGTGCGGCGCGGCGGAGCCGTCGGGCATCTCCAGCTTGGGGAAGTCCAGCTCGTCGACGCGCACGTCCTTGATGCCGTGGAATGCCACGGCGCGGTTCTTGGTGGTCATGAGAACTGTTGCCTTTCTGTCTCCAGCGAGGCCCCAGGTGGGGCGAGAGACGGGGCGAACCCGAGGGGGAGTCCCGGTCTCAGGCTGTACGGAGACACTAGGGGCCGGGGGGAGCCCGCGGGAAGGGTCGCCCGCCGCCGCCCGCCGCACCACGTGGCCTCGGCCATCGTGCGGGCGTCGGAGGATCACAGGCCCCGGGAGCGTGGGTCAGACCTGCGCTCGGACCGCGGGGTCGACGCCGTGGCGGGAGCGCACCCGCCAGGCCTCGAGGACCGCGGGGTCGGTGGGCCGGGTCATCAGGCTGAGGAGGACGTACACGACGGCGGAGGCGGCCAGGCCGACGTAGATCGGCTCGTTCGCGAAGACGCCCTCGAAGGGCTCGGCCGCGTTCAGCTCGAGCCAGCCCATGGTGCCGAGGGTGCCCACCGTCCCGACCACCATGGACCACAGGGCCGCCGTGCCGGTGCCGCGCTTCCACACGAGGCCGCCGACGATCGCGACGAACAGGCCGCCCACGAGGATGTCGTACGCGATGGTCAGGGCCGCCACCACGTCCGGGACGACGATCGCCAGCCCCAGCACGACGGCGCCGAGCAGCAGCACCCAGCCGCGGTTCGAGGCGAGCTCCGCCGCGGTCTCCGTGGCCGCGTCCTCGGCGACGGCGCCGTCCTCGGCGGCGGTGGCCTCGCCGCGGAGGATCGGGAGGATGTCGGTGCGCATCACGGTCGAGGCCGCGATGATCGCGCCCGAGGCGGTGGACATCATGGCCGCGACGGCGGCCGCCAGGGCCACGCCGCCCACGCCCACGGGCAGCAGGTTCTGGGCGACCCACGCGAACACGTCGTCCGTGGCGGCGATGTCCGCGGTCACCGTGCGCGCCGCCATGCCGATCACGGCGCCGGCGACGCCGTACACGATGCAGTACAGCCCCGCGGTGGCGCCGCCGATCTGGGCCACGCGCGGGGAGCGGGCCGTGAACACGCGCTGCCAGACGTCCTGGCCGATCAGCAGGCCGAGGGTGTAGATCACGAAGTAGGTGACGATCGACTGCACGCCGATCCCGTCCCAGCTGAAGAACTCGGCGCCCAGGCGCTCCTGCATGGCGCTCCAGCCGCCGGCGTTGGCCAGGGAGAGGGGGAGCATGAGGGCGAACAGGCCGATGGTCATGATGAGGAACTGGGCCATGTCGGCCAGGGTGATGGACCACATGCCGCCGAGCACGGAGTAGGCCAGCACGATGCCGCCGCCCACCAGGACGGACAGCCAGCGGTCCCAGCCGAAGAGCACCACGAAGAGCGACGCGTAGGCGCCCGTGGAGGTGGCGGCGAGCATGAGCGTGTAGGCGAGCATCACGAAGGAGGAGGCGTGGGAGGCCCCGCCACGGCCGTACCGCAGGCGGAGCATCTGCGAGACGGTGTAGATCTTCAGGCGGGCCAGGATCGGGGCGAACGCCACCGACAGGATGAGGACGCCGACGCCGATGGCGGCCACGAGCCACGCGCCGGAGAGCCCGAACTCGTACCCCAGGCCGACGCCGCCCACGGTGGCGGCGCCGCCGAGCACGACGGCGGCCATGGTGCCGGTGAACAGCACCGGCCCGAGGCGGCGGCCCGCCACGAGGTAGTCCTCCGAGCTGGCGGCGCGGGTCTTGCCCCACCAGCCGAAGGCGAGCATGCCGACCAGGTAGACGGCGACGATGGTCAGGTTGAGGGTCACGGGCGGTCTTTGGAGCGAAGGGATCCGAGGCGCCGGGATGCGGTGCGCCGCGGCGGGACACAAGAGATCGTCGTGTTGCCGATCACACGATCCGGGCCTACGGTAAACACATGTTGCTTATCAGACAACATGTCGTCCAGGGTGACATCGGCGATGTCGCCTGGCCGACGTCGGGAGGAGCGCGATGAAGGCCCTCCCGCTCGAGACCGCGCCGGGCCAGGCGCTGATCGGCCGTCGGCTGCGTGCGCTGCGCGAGGCGCGGCGGCTCACCGTGGCCCAGCTGGCCGAGGCGGCCGGCGTCAGCAAGGGCTTCCTCTCCCGCCTCGAGCGGGACCTGACGAGCCCGTCCGTGAGCACGCTCGTGACCCTGTGCCAGGTGCTCGGCGCGAGCCCGGGCGACGTCCTGGACGCGCCCGAGGTGACGGTCGTGCGCCTCGCCGACGCCCCCGCGGTCAACCTCGGCGGCGAGGGCATCCGCGAGCGCCTGATCACCCCGCGCGGCAGTCGTGACCTGCAGATCCTGCGCGCTGACATCGCGCCGCGCGGCCGCGGGGAGGCGGAGCTGTACACCGTGGACTGCCGCGTGGAGGCGGTGCACGTGGTCACCGGCCGCCTCGAGCTGCGGACCACCGAGGCCGTGCACCTGTTGGAGGAGGGGGACACCGTCACCTTCCCCGGCCGCGAGCCCCACTCGTGGGCCAATCCGGACGACCGCCCCGCCGTCGTGCTGTGGACCCTCGTGGGCCACGCGTGACCCCGTCCGGCGCGCCCACACCGGACAGACCAGACCGACCAGACCGAACCGAACCGCCCAGAGAGGACATCCAGATGCTCGAGATCCCCCGCGTCGAGGACAACGGCCGCCTCGGCCCCGTGAACTCCGCCCTCGTGCCCCGCTACGGCGGCACCCCCACCTACGCGCTGCTGCCGCGCCTGGACGAGGCGGCCGCGGCCGGCGTCGCCCCGGAGATCAAGGTGGTCGGCGTACCGTTCGACGCCGGCGTCTCCTACCGCCCCGGTGCACGCTTCGGGTCCGGCCACGTGCGGCAGTCCTCGCGGCTGCTGCGCCCGTACAACCCCGCCACGGACACCTCGCCCTTCGCGCAGGCCCAGGTGGTGGACGCCGGGGACATGGCGGTGAACCCGTTCGACATCGGCGAGGCCATCGAGGCGATCCAGCAGGACGCGATGGACCTCACCGAGGACGGCTCCTCGCTCATGACCATCGGCGGCGACCACACCATCGCGCTGCCGCTGCTGCGCGCCGCCTCCGCCCGGGCGGGCGAGCCCGTTGCCCTGCTGCACTTCGACGCCCACCTGGACACGTGGGACACCTACTTCGGGGCCGAGTACACCCACGGCACGCCGTTCCGCCGCGCCGTGGAGGAGGGGATCCTGGACACCGAGGCCATCTCGCATGTGGGCACGCGCGGTCCGCTCTACGGCAAGAAGGACCTCGACGACGACCACCGCATGGGCTTCGGCATCGTCACCTCCTCGGACGTGTTCCGTCAGGGCGTGGACGAGATCGTGGACCAGCTGCGCCAGCGCATCGGGGGTCGGCCGCTCTACATCTCGGTGGACATCGACGTCCTCGACCCCGCGCACGCGCCGGGCACCGGCACCCCCGAGGCCGGCGGCATCACGAGCCGCGAGCTGCTCGAGATCCTGCGTGGGCTGCGCGGGCTCGACATCGTGGGCGCAGACCTGGTGGAGGTGGCCCCGGCCTACGACCACGCCGAGCTGACCGGCGTCGCCGCCTCCCATGTGGCCTACGACCTCATCTCCCTGATGGCCGACCGCCGCGCCACCCGCGCGGCCGCCGGTGAGGAGTCGGCCCGATGAGCGACGAGCAGACGACGACGGCGGCCCCGCGGCGCAACGGCGGCGACCTCGCCGTCGA
The DNA here is from genome assembly GCF_024519795.1 of Micrococcus sp. Mcc89. Lineage (NCBI taxonomy): Bacteria > Bacillati > Actinomycetota > Actinomycetes > Micrococcales > Micrococcaceae > Micrococcus > Micrococcus sp. Mcc89. The sequence continues at coordinate 11,924 of NZ_JALJRI010000042.1, forward strand.
GACGCTCCACGCCCTGGGCGCACGGACGGTCTTCGGCATCCCGGGCCAACACGCCCTCGGCCTCTTCGACGCCCTGTCCCGCTCCCCGCTGGAGTTCGTCTCGAACCGCGTGGAGAACAACGCCGCCTTCGCCGCGGACGGATACGCCCGGGCCACCGGCGAGGTCGGCGTCCTGTTCCTCTCCACCGGCCCGGGCGCCCTCACCTCACTGGCCGGCCTGCAGGAGGCGTACGCCACGGGCGTGCCGATGCTCGTGGTCGCCTCGCAGATCCCGCTGTCCGGGCTCGGCGCCCGGCGCAAGGGCATGCTGCACCAGCTGGACGACCAGAAGGCCTCGGCCCGCAACGTCACCAAGGCCCAGTTCACGGTCCACCACGCCTCGGGCATCCCGTCCGCCATCCAGGACGCGTGGGCCGAGGCCATCACCGTGCCGCAGGGGCCGGTGTGGGTCGAGATCCCGCAGGACGTGCTGCTCGGCGAGGTCATGGTGCCCCCGGTCGAGGACGCCCTGGCCGTGCCCTACGACCACCCGCCGCGCGCCGAGCTCGTGGCCGAGTCCGCACGCTGGCTGCGCGGGGCCGGGCGGGTGGCGATCGTGGCCGGCGGCGGTGTGCGCCGCTCCGGCCGGGCCGCGATGGAGAGCCTGCGGGAGGTCGCGGAGCTGCTCCAGGCACCCGTGGTCTGCTCGCCGGGCGGCAACACCGCCTTCCCGTGGGAGCACCCGCTCAGCCTCGGCGGCTGGGTGGAGGACCGCCTCGTCACAGACCTGCTCGAGGACGCGGAGGTGCTGCTCGTGGTCGGCTCCTCGCTCGGCGAGGTCACCTCGAACTACTTCACGCTCGAGCCGCGCGGCCGCCTCATCCAGGTGGACGCGGAGCCGCGCGTGCTGGAGACCAACCACCCCACGCTGGGTGTGCGCGCCGACGCCGGCCAGGCGCTCGAGGCGCTCGCCGCGGCGCTGCGCGAGTCGGGCTCGGTGGCGCAGGACGCCGCCGTCTGGCACGGCCGCACCCCGGCCGAGGTGGTCGCCGACGTCAACGCGCGCATCACCGCCCGCCTCGATGCCCAGGACCTCGGCGTGGAGCGCCGGCTCCTGGCGGACATCCGCGCCGCCGTTCCGTCGACCATGCAGACGTACTGGGACATGACCATCGCCGCCTACTGGGCGTGGAACTGCTGGGACGCGCAGGACGGCGAGTTCCACTCGGCGCAGGGTGCCGGAGGGCTCGGCTACGGGTTCCCGGCCGCGTTCGGCGGCGCGGTGGGCCTGGCCCACCAGGGACGCACCGGGATCGACGGGCGCGTGCTCGCCGTCGCCGGCGACGGCTCGGCGATGTACTCCCTCGCCGAGCTCGCGGCCGCCAGACAGCACGGCGCGGCGGTGACGTGGCTGATCATCGACGACGGCGGATACGGCATCCTGCGCGAGTACATGGAGGGCGCGTTCGGCAAGGCCACGGCCACCGAGCTCGACAGGCCGGACTTCCAGGCCCTCGCCGCCTCCTTCGGCGTGCCCGCCGAGACGGTGGGAGTGGAGGACGTGCGCGGCGCGCTCGAGCGCGCGTTCCAGGCGGACGGGCCGAACGTCGTGGTGGTGCAGACCCGCCTGGCGATGTGGGCGCCGAGCCACCTGGGGGAGGCCCCGGAGGTCTGAGACGGCCCGGCGCCGGAATCGCTGACTCGACCCTGAGAGTGTGCGCCACCTTTCCAGGTGCATGTTTCAGCAACGGAGCTGGACCGGCAGGTAGTTGAGGCGTCGACCGAGGCGCCGGCGGTCCCGCCCGTGTCGGAAACCGCCCAGGAGATGTCCTGGAACCATCCCGCCGATCTCACGAAAACGTCCGGCATCCGTTGCCATGCTGGCATCTCGACGCGACCCGCCACCTGGCGGGCGCCCCACGAGAGGAGCTCCATGGCCCCCTGGCTCCCGACCCGCTCCCGTCGTCCCTTCCCCCAGGTCACCGAGGCAGGCGAGGTCCCCGCCGTCACGCCCACCTTCGAGGGCCGGGCCTCCCACCCCCCGGCCGAGGACGTCGAGGACCAGGGCGCCGCCTTCGACGTCGGCACGCTCGTCTCCCGCCGCAACGCGCTGGGCATCTTCGGCGCGGGGGCGGGGGCCCTCGTCCTCGCCGCGTGCGGAGTCCAGGAGGGCGCCTCGTCCTCCTCCAGCTCGACGTCGGCGAGCGCCGGCTCCTCGTCACCCGCGGCCTCCTCCTCGTCGGCGGCGAGCGCCTCGCCGTCCGCCACCCTGACCGAGATGGTCACCGAGACCGCAGGCCCGTACCCGGGCGACGGCTCCAACGGCCCGGACGTGCTCGACGCGTCCGGCATCGAACGCTCCGACCTGACCACGAGCATCGACACGGGCACCGTCGCCGAGGGCGTCCCGCTGACGGTGACGATGAACGTGATCGACATGGCCAACGGCGACGCCGCGATGACCGGCGCCGCCGTGTACCTCTGGCACGCCGACGCGCAGGGCCGCTACTCGATGTACTCGGACGGCATCACGGAGGAGACCTACCTGCGCGGCGTCCAGGTGGTGGGCGACGACGGCACGGTCACCTTCACCACGGTGTGGCCCGGCTGCTACGACGGCCGGTGGCCCCATCTGCACTTCGAGGTGTTCCCCGACAAGGCGTCCATCACGGACGCGACGAACAACGTCCTCACCTCCCAGATCGCCATGCCCGAGGAGCAGTCCTCGCAGGTCTATGCCACCTCAGCCTACGACGGGTCGACGGCGAACTTCGCCAAGGTCAGCCTCGAGACGGACAACGTCTTCTCGGACGGCTACGAGACGCAGCTGCCGCAGATCACGGGCTCCGTGGAAAAGGGCTTCGCCATCACCATCGACGTCCCGATCGACACCACCACTGAGCAGGAGCAGGGCGGGATGGGCGGGCCCGGCGGTGGCCAGCCCCCGGCGGGCGGCGAGGGCGGCCAGCCCCCGGCGCAGCCCTGAGCCCGGCGGACGTGGGCTGAGCCGTCCGGCTCAGCCCACGCGTCCTGCCGGCGGCTCAGTCGGTCTGGGACTCGTTGCGCTCGGGGTGCGGGCCGAACACGAAGTGGCGGCCGGACACGCGCTGGACGTCCACGCGGACGTAGAAGTCCTTCAGCGTCGGCACCCACGGTTCGATGCCGAGGGACTCGGCCTCCGCGATCTCCGCCTCCGTGTCCAGGCGGCGCGCGGTGCCGTGCACGAGCACGGACCAGGCCTGGTCGGCCAGGATCCCGTCGGCCTGCACCACGACGCGCGGGTTCACCGTGAGCTCGGCGAGCTTCGAGCCGGGCGCGGTGCGGAAGTAGATGGCGCCGTCGTGGGCCCGCACGTTCACCGGCACGATGTCCGGCCGCCCGTCCACGGCCAGCCCGAGGCGCGCGTGGCCCACGCGGCCCAGCAGTCGCCAGACCTGGTCCTCGTCCAGCACCAGGACGGCCTCGCCGTCCGGGTGCTCGAACATCAGGTGGTCCCCGGGCTCCGCGACCGGATCGGGGCGCTGCATCGACGGGGCGTCGTCGGTGTCGTGGTGCTGCTGGGTCATCGGGGCCTCCTGGCATGCCGGGACGGGCGCCGTCGGGCGCGGCGCTGAGATCGGGCTCACATCCACTCTATACATGGTCGGTCGCCCGCGAGGCGACGATGTCACCCAGCACCGCCGCCGTCGTCGGCGCCTCGCGGCCCGGGGCGACGGCGAGCGCGAACGGGCACGTGTGGGCGCGCGGGCCGTCGTCGACGAGCCGGCCCGACGACGGCGCGGCCGGGTCCGGCGTGAGCCACCTGCCCCCGGCGCGGCGCAGGATCAGCTGCCCCGCCGCGACGTCCCAGGGCTTGGTGTCCACGTACAGCGCGGCGTCGGCCCAGCCCGCCGCCGTGTGGGCGAGCTCGAGGGCGCCGGAGACGGTGCGGCGCACGGTCGCGTGGGCGGTCACGAGCCGCCCGAAGCGGCGCAGCGCGTCCTCGCCCTCGCGCGCGAGCGCCTCGCCCGCCGGATAGGAGGTCACGAGGTTCTGGGCGCGCTCGCCGCCGGCCGGCGCCGGCCGGCCGACCTCGGCCAGCGGGCGCTCCGGCCCGTCGCCGCGGGTGAGGTAGGCGCCGTCCGCGTCGGCGGAGAACGCCAGCCGGCCCACGGGGTCCAGCACGACGCCGGCCACCACCTCGCCGTCGACCTCGGCGGCCAGGGACACCGAGAACATCGCGAAGCCGTGTGTGAAGTTGGAGGTGCCGTCGATGGGGTCGACGATCCAGGTCAGCCGGGCGGCCTCACCGGTGCCGGCCTGCGCCCCGAGCTCCTCGCCGAGCACGCCGGAGCCGGGGACCGCCGTCGTGAGCGCGGCGACGAGCCGGGCCTCGGTGTGTCGGTCGTGCACGGTGACGAGGTCGTGGTGCGTGGTCTTGGCCTCGGGCCCGATGGCGGTGGGGGAGCGGAAGGCGGCGGCGAGGTCGCCGACGACCGCGCGGGCGGCGTCGAGGGCGATCGCGCGCAGCTCGGCGGGGCAGGGCAGGGCGGGGCTCATGCCCCGAGCCTAGGCGGGGGCCCGGACACGTCGGACCGCACGCGAGACAATGGGGCCGACCCCCCCCGAGCAGAGGAGCCGCCATGACCGAGCACCCCCTCCCGACCCCCGACGACGACGCCACCCTCACCGGCCCGCAGACCCCCACGCCCCAGCGCGTGGCCGCCGTGCGTGCGCTGCGCGAGCTGCTCGCCGCCGGCTACGGCACCGAGGCCCGGCCGATCGCCTCCTACGGCGCCCCCGCGCCCGGCACCCTCGGCGGCGTCTACCCGGACTACGACGACCGCGTGTTCCCCGGCCTCGTGGCCGCGCAGGAGCTGGCGGGCATCGACGTCGACTACCTGCGGAACGTGGACCGGGTGAGCGAGGCCGGCATCGCCGAGGCGTCCCTGGCCGACCTCGGCACGCTGTTCACCTACCTGGTGCGCGGCGAGCGGTTCGCGAACGGGCACGTGGCCGCCGCGATCGAGAACGGCAAGGTCGGCCGCATGCTGGACCGCCTGACCGCGCTGGTCCCCGAGATCCGCTGAGAGCGCACGGTGCGGAATACTGGGCGCATGCCCGCAGCCTCCGACGCCCCCACGCCCGCGCCCCGGCGCGGCCGCCTGGCCCCTTCCGGTGACCCCACTCCCGTGGAGAACGTCGCCACGCACCTGCAGGAGGGGTGGAACCGTTGGCACCGCGCCCGCGCGCTGCGTGCCGGCAACGTGCCGACGGTCATGGCGTTCACGGGCTACGGCAGCACCAGCTGGGTGCGGATCCTCTCCCGTGTGGTGATCGCCTCCGACGAGGAGTTCATGAACGGCCGTCGGCTGTCGAAGGTGGTGGCGGACGGCGTGCGCGGCTGGCGCAACTTCGTGGCCCCGCCCATGGCCTACGCCGAGGTGGAGGTGCAGGTGGGGGACCTGCGCACCACGGTGCGCACGGACCGGATGGGCGTCGTCGACGTCGTGCTGGACGTCGAGCTGGAGCCCGGCTGGCAGACCGCCACCCTCCACGTCGGCGGCCAAGAGGAGCACGCCGTCATGGACCTGTACATCTGCGAGCCGGGCGCGCGGATCGGCCTGGTCTCGGACATCGACGACACCGTGGTGGTCACCTCGCTGCCCCGCCCCCTGCTGGCGGCCTGGAACTCGTTCGTGATCGACGAGCACGCCCGCACGCCCACTCCGGGGATCGCCGTGCTGCTGCGCCGGATCGCCGAGCTCGAGCCGAAGGCCCCCGTGCTGTACCTGTCCACGGGCGCGTGGAACGTGGCGCAGACCCTCACCCGCTTCCTGGGCCGCAACCTCTACCCGCTCGGCGCTCTGCTGCTGACCAGCTGGGGGCCCACGAGGGACCGCTGGTTCCGTTCCGGTCAGGAGCACAAGAGGGTCCAGCTCGAGCGCCTCGCCGAGCAGTTCCCGGACATCCAGTGGATCCTGGTGGGCGACGACGGCCAGCACGACCCCGAGATCTACGCCGAGTTCGCGCAGCGCCACCCCGACCGGGTCAAGGCGATCGTCATCCGGCAGCTGACCCCCTCGCAGGCGCTGCTCGCGGGCGGCCGGGCGGAGGACACCCGCCATTCCACCCCGGGCATCCCGTGGTGCTACGGCCCGGACGGGGCCACGCTGTCCAATCAGCTCGAGGACCTGGGCATCCTGCCCGTCGAGTTCGTGGACGTGCAGCCCGAGGCATGGCGCGAGGACATCCTCGGTGACGACGAGGCGCCGGCGACCCTCGACGCCCCGGGGCAGCGCGACGGCCGGCCCGCGGACGAGGAGGCCGCCCGATGACCGCCTCGCGCTCCGTCGAGGTCCGCATCCCGCTGCGCTGGGCGGACATGGACGCCTACGGCCACGTGAACAACATCGCCGTGGTGCAGCTGCTGGAGGAGGCCCGCGTGGCGGCCTTCGGCGTGCCCGCGAACACCGGCGCCGGTGGCGGGCAGGCCCCGCCGATCGACCTCCTCGAGGGGGTGGCCCCCGGTGTGCGGACGTTCATCTCCGAGCACACTGTGAAGTACCGGGCCCAGATGCCCTACCGCCCCGTGCCGCTGCGCGTGGTGGTGAGCGTGGACGCCGTGAAGGCCGCCTCGGTGCACGTGGGCTACGCCCTGCACGACGGCGTCGACGACACCCTCTGCGCCACCGCGACGTCCGTCATGGTGTTCGTCGACGGGCAGACGGGCCGCCCCGTGCGCATCAGCCCCGAGCAGCGGGCGGCGCTGGCCGGCTGAGGCAGGCTGATGTGGGCTGCTGACTGCCCGGCAGCCGCCCAGCGACATCACCGCCGTGCAGCACGGCTGTGATGTCGCAGAGCGGAGGTCGAACGCTCGGGCTCGCGGAGGTCGGGACCGGGCCCGTGGGACGGCCGTGGATCAGACCGAGCGGGGGACGCCCGCGGCGGTGAGGATCCGCGCCAGCCGGTCCGGCCGCAGGAGGTCTCCCCACGTCCAATGCGCGCCCGCCCGGGTGACCAGCTGCAGGGCCACCTCCCGTTCCTTCTCCCGGCGGATGCTGGCGCGGCGGGCCGTGTCGTCACCGTCGAAGAACGACAGGTCGTACTTGCCCAGCCCGTCGAACTCCCCGTACACCCGCACCTGCTCCCACCAGAAGTCCGTGCGGGCCACCTCGCGTCCGTTCGCATCCCGGTGGCGATGCTGCAGCGCCGTGGGCGGGACGAAGCCGAGCTCGTGGATGCTGGCCCGGCTGTAGGACTCGCCGGCGGATTCCGCCCGCGCGTCCGCGAAGTGCCAGGCCCGCTCGAATCGGCGGAGGGCGGCCGCGGATTTGAGTCGGCTCTCCGCCTGCCTCGCCCAGCGTGCGGCCTCCTCGGGCCGGGCTCGGACGAGCGCGTCCAGCGGGGCCACGGCGTCGCGGAACGGGGTGGCCGCCCCCAGCACCAGCAGCACCGTGGGCAGCGGATCCGCCAGGACGGTTCCCAGGCTCTGCCCGTCCGACAGGACGGCCTCGACCGGCTGAGGCGCGGCGGGGGCCGCCTCCGGCAGCCCCCACCGGGGTCGGCGGCGCGGCGGGACGGGAAGCCGGCGATCGTGGGCCACCACGGAGGGGGCGAAGGGACGGCGGGTCAGCGGACCGGCGCCGTGATGCCCGGGCGAGGGGGCGCGCAGCTCGAGCACGGGCGGCTCGACGGCCGGCCCCAGACCGTGCAACCGGGCCGCGGTCAGGCCCGTGAACACCGTCGCGGGGCGGGCGATCGAGAGGGCGACGGCGGACACGACCGCCCTGTCCCACGGACGCAGCGCGGCCCAGTCGCTGACGCTGATGTAGACGCGCGGGCAGAGCCGCACGAGGACCCCGCGGGTCCAGGCGCGTTCGAGACGGCGCCGCGCCGCCCCGTCGTGAGGGTCCGCCGCGCTGAGCAGGGGCCCGCGTCCCGGGAGCAGCGCACGCGAGTGGTCGGAGAGCAGGGTCATGCGGCCCAGTCTCGTGGGCCCGTCGGGGGCGCGACGGGTCGGCCGCGCCGGCGGTGGAGGGCACCCGACGTCGGGGGGCCTGTGCAGGAGCCGGGCGCCCTTGAGCGACCGCCGCCCTGCGACATCACCGCGCGTCAGAACGGCGGTGATGTCGCAGGGCGGCGGAGGATCACGGAAGGGACAGGGCCGGGCCTCAGACCACGCCCTGGGCGATCATCGCGTCGGCGACCTTGATGAACCCGGCGATGTTCGCCCCCGCCACGTAGTTGCCGGGCGTGCCGTACTCCTCGGCGGTCTCCACGCAGCGGTCGTGGATGTCGCGCATGATCTGCTCGAGCCGGTCGTGGGTGTAGTCGAAGCTCCACGAGTCCCGCGAGGCGTTCTGCTGCATCTCCAGCGCCGACGTCGCCACGCCGCCCGCGTTGGCGGCCTTGCCCGGGCCGAACAGCGTCCCGGAGTCGACGAACAGGTGGGCGGCCGCCTCGGTGCAGGGCATGTTCGCGCCCTCGGCCACGGCCTTCACCCCGTTCTTCAGCAGGGTCCGCGCGGCGGACTCGTCGAGCTCGTTCTGGGTGGCACACGGCAGGGCCACGGTGCCCTCGACGTCCCAGACGCTGCCGCCGGTCACGTAGCGGGACCGCCCGCCGCGGCGCTCGGCGTACTCGGAGATACGGGCACGCTCGACCTCCTTGATCTGCTTGAGCAGGTCCAGGTCGAGGCCGTCCGGGTCCACGATGTAGCCCGAGGAGTCGGACGCGGTGAGCACGGTGGCCCCGAGCGCGGCGGCCTTCTCCGCGGCGTAGATGGCCACGTTGCCGGAGCCGGAGATCAGCACCTGCTGGCCGTCCATGGATTCGCCGCGCGTGCGGAGCATGGAGTCGACGAACATCACGGCGCCGTAGCCGGTGGCCTCGGTGCGGACCAGCGAGCCGCCCCACGTCAGGCCCTTGCCGGTGAGGGCGCCGGCCTCGAAGCGGTTGGTCAGTCGCTTGTACTGGCCGAACATGTAGCCGATCTCGCGGGCGCCCACGCCGATGTCACCGGCCGGCACGTCCGTGTGCTCACCGATGTGGCGATGCAGCTCCGTCATGAAGGACTGGCAGAACCGCATGATCTCGCGGTCGGACTTGCCGGCGGGGTCGAAGTCCGAGCCGCCCTTGCCGCCGCCGATCGGCATGCCGGTGAGCGAGTTCTTGAAGATCTGCTCGAAGCCCAGGAACTTGACGATCCCGAGGTACACGGAGGGGTGGAAGCGCAGCCCGCCCTTGTACGGGCCGAGCGCCGAGTTGAACTCCACGCGGAACCCGCGGTTGACCTGCACGACGCCGGCGTCGTCGATCCACGGGACGCGGAAGATGATCTGGCGCTCCGGCTCGCAGAGGCGGTGCATGACCCCGGCCTCGACGTACTGGGGGTGGCGCTGCATCACCGGTCCCAGCGCCTCGAACACCTCGGACACCGCCTGGTGGAACTCGGCCTCGCCGGGGTTGCGCGCGAACACTTCGTCGCGCAGGGTCTCCAGAGACTCATTCATGGTGTCCTCCTCGGACGTCGGGGTAGAGACGCCCCGCGGTGCCCCCGCCGTGGCGCGCCGCGGTCGGAGGAGGCCGCGGTGCCTGACGCCCATCCTGACAGGGAGTGCGCTCTGTTGCCGAAATGAGACGCGGGCCACCCCGGGCCCCGCGTTCGGCTCAGCGCGGCGGCGCCGCCTCGGTGTCGATGCTGGCCTGCTGGCTCTCGCTGTAGCGCGGGCCCGCCACGGTCGCGTCGTTGACGAGGTCGTCCAGCCGGGCGACGTCGGCCGGGGTCAGCCGCACCTCGTGCGCGCCCCGGTCCTCGAGCCAGTGCTCCCACGAGGTGGTGCCCGGGATCGCCAGGACGTCCTCGCCCTGGGCCAGGACCCAGGCGACGGCGAGCCCCGCCGTGCTCGTCCCGAGCCGGACGGCCTCGGCCGAGAGCGCCTCGCGCAGCGTCAGGTTGGCCTCGTAGTGGCCCTCGGCGAAGCGGGGCAGCCGGTGCCGCAGGTCTCCCGCGTCCAGCCCGCCCAGCCGCGGCGGTGCGTCCGTGAGCAGGCCGCGGCTGACGGGGGAGAAGGCCACGAAGGCGGTCCCATGGCGGCGGCACGCCGCGAGCACGCCCCACTCGGGGTTGCGGGTGGCCAGGGAGTACTCGGACTGCACGGCCGCGATCGGGTGGACGGCCACGGCCCGGGTCAGGGTGACGGCCGAGACCTCGGACAGGCCGATCGCCCCGATCTTGCCCTCCGTGACGGCCTCTGCGAGCGCCCCCACGGACTCCTCGACGGGGACCTCCGGGTCCAGCCGGTGCAGGTAGTACAGGTCGATCCGGTCCTGGCCGAGCCGGCTCAGGGAGGCGTCCACGTGCGCGCGCAGCGTCTCCGGGCGGCCGTCGATCCGCCGCTGCCCGTCCCGCACGAGCCCGCCCTTGGAGGCGAGCAGCACGCGCTCGCGGACGCCCGACCCCGCCCGGGCGAGCGCGCGCCCCACGAGCTCCTCACTGCGGCCGCCGCCGTAGAGGGTGGCGGTGTCCAGGTGGTCGGTGCCGTCCTCCAGCACGCGGGTGAGCAGGTCGACGGCGGCGTCGTCGTCGAGGAATCCGGAGTAGCCGTGCACGATGTTCATGCATCCGAGGCCGACGGGGTGCACGTCCTTGCCGGCGAGGCGGCGGGGCTCGGCGGGATCGGGCAGGGGGCCAGGCTCGGCGGGGCGGGCATGCGGGGTGGCGTCCATGCCCGCCACCCTAGCCACGACTCCGGACACGACACCCGGGCGCCCGTCCGGCGTCCGGCCCGTCGTCCGCCCCGGGGTTCAGCCGAACACGCGCGCGGCCAGCAGCGCCGGCGCCGTCAGCAGCCGGCGGGCCAGCTCCACGCGGCGGCGCTCCTGCACCGCGATCGCCTTCTCGTAGTAGCCCATGAGCTGCTCGCACAGCACCGGCCAGGTCCGGCCCTGCACCGACGCCCACGCCGCGTCGGCGAACGCGGCCCGCTTGACGTCGTCGTACACGAGGTCCGCGACGTGGCGGCGCAGCTCGTCCAGCTCGCCGGGCGGGTAGAGCCAGCCGGTGCGGGAGGCGTCCACGATGTCGAGGGGGCCGCCGCGGCCGACGGCGACGACGGGCACGCCCGAGGCCATCGCCTCCTGCAGCGTCTGGCCGAAGGTGTCGGACTCGCCGGGGTGCACGAACAGGTCCAGGCTGGCCACGTGGCGCGCGAGGTCCTCGCCCCCCTGGAAGCCGGCGAAGTGCGCGCCGGGCAGCTCCCGCTCGAGCTGTTCGCGCAGCGGCCCGGAGCCGATGACCACGAGGCGGGTGCCCGGCAGGTCCGAGAGCACCCGCAGGTCCCCGACCTGCTTCTCGTGCGCCAGCCGCCCCACGAAGCCCACGAGCTTCTCGCCGTTCGGGGCGAGCTCGGCGCGCAGCGCCTCGTCCCGCTTGGCGGGATGGAATCGGCGGGAGTCGACGCCGCGGCCCCACAGGTGCACGCGTCGCACCCCCTGGCGGTGCAGCTGCCGGACGGTGAACGACGACGGCGCGAGCGTCAGCGTGGCCATGTTGTGCAGGCGCGCCACGTGGCTCCACAGGACGTCCTCCAGCCACGGGGCGCCGTACCGGGCCGCGTAGCCGGGGACCTCGGTCTGGTAGACGGCCACGGAGGGGATGCCGAGCTCCTCGGCCGCCTGCACCGCGCGCCAGCCCAGCACGAAGGGGGAGGCGATGTGCACCACGTCCGGGGCGAAGTCGGCGAGCATGCCGCGCAGCCGGCCCACCGTGCCGGCGGCCACCCGCACGGAGGTGTACCCGGTCAGGGGCACGGAGGGCAGGGTGCGCACGGGGAAGCCCTCGACCTCGCGGGGGGCCTCACCGGCGCCCGCGCGTTGGGTCCACCCGGCGGACCACGAGGCGGCCGGGGCGACCACCATCGCCTCGTCGCCCCGTTCCCGCAGGTGCCGCAGCACCTGGAGGATGGAGTTGGTGACCCCGTTCATATGGGGCAGGAACGATTCGGCGACCACGACGACACGCACGTGGCCGACGCTAAGGACCCCGGACCACGGCCGGGACACCCGCCGACGACGGCCCGGTGACCCCGCGGTGAACTCTCGGGGCGCGTGACGGTCGTCGCACCGGCCCGCGCGGCCCGCCCCCGTCCAGGCGCCGCCTGGAGTCGGGTGGCACCATGGACGGGTGAGTTCCCGCCCCGCTGCGCCCCGTCTGTTGCGCCCCGTCCCCCTGCCGCTGTGGCTGCAGGGGGTGGTCGAGGCGCTCGTCACGGCGATGATCAGCCTGCTGGCGGTCATGGTCCCCACCCTCGCGGTGTGGGCCACGGGCGGGTTCGAGCGGCCGACCATCGAGGGCGCCGTCCAGGTGGGCGGCGTCCTGTGGCTGGCCCTGCACGCGGTGCCCGTCACCGTGGCCACGGCCATGCCCACCGCGCCGGATCACCTCATCACCGGCACGGCGTGGCTCGTGCCGTGGGGCCTGACCCTGGTCCCGCTCGCGCTGTCCTGGCGGGCCGGCCGGCGCCTGGCCCGCGCGTCCTACCGGGACCAGGCGTGGCAGGCCTTCGTGGGCGCGGTGGGGGCCTACGCCCTGGTGGGGCTGGCCGTGGCGTTCCTGCCCGGCACGGACGAGCTGACGGCCCACCCCGCCCCGGCGGCGCTGCTGCCCGCCCTGCTCTTCGGCGTCGCCGCCCTCGCGGGGGCGCGGCGCGAGGCCGGCACCTGGGCGCACCTGATCGGCCTGGACCTCACGGAGCGGATCTCGCGGCGCTCGCAGTACGAACGCTGGGCCGGCTCGTACGCGTGGTCCGTGGTGCGCGCCGCGGCCGTCGCCGTGCTCGCCCTGACGGGCCTGAACGCGCTGCTCGTGGCGGGGCGGCTGGCCGTCGAGTGGGCCGCCGTCGTCACCGTGGCCCAGGCGATCGGGGGCGGCCCGCTGGGCGGCCTGCTGGTGGCGCTGCTGCAGATCGGCTGGCTGCCCACGTTCACCGCGTGGTCGATCGCGTGGACGGCGGGCCCGGGGTTCTCCGTGGGCGCGGACAGCCTCTACTCCGTGTTCGGCGCGACGCCGGCCACCGCGCCTGCCCTCCCGGTGCTGGGTGCGCTGCCCGTGACGTGGTCGCCGTGGCAGCTGCTCCTGCTGGCCGTGCCGATCGGCGCCGGCGCCGTGGCCGGCGTGTGGCTGCTGCGGGAGGGGGAGAACCACCTCGACGACTGGCTGCACACCCGTCACGGCAGCCGCGCGGTGTCCCTGACGCTGTCCACGCTGGCCCTGGCCGTGCTCACCGGACTGCTCGCCGGGCTGCTGCTGCTCGTGCCGCTGGCCCTCACCTCCGGGACGCTCGGGCTCGGCACGCTGACGGACATCGGCCCCCACGTCTGGGCGGTGTCCGCCGCCGTCGCCGGGTGGGTCGCGCTGGGCTGCGCGGCCGGCTACCTCACCGCCCTGGCCGTGGCCGGGCACCGGGACGGGACGACGACGGTGCCGCGGTCCGGCGACCGCGCCTCGGGCCTGCGCGACCGGCCGTCCCCGCGCCGGGCGCGGGACTGACGCCCGCGGCTCAGGGCCGCAGCTGGGGCACCCCCGTGCGCTCCTCCACCTGACGGGTGAACTCGTCCGCGCACGCCTGCTGCGCCCGCACGGTGAGCGCGGAGGCGCCGCACTGCTCGAGCTGGACCGTCGCGTCCCACGCGAGCAGCGGCAGCGCCGCCGTCGTCATGCCCATCAGCGCCATCGCCATGCCGGCGGACGCCACCGCGCGGGGCAGCCCCGAGCGCTCGGCGCCGCGGCTCGTGACCCACACGCGCACGCCGAGCACGAGGGCGACCAGCCCCAGCGCGAGGGCGATCAGCTTCCACGGCAGCACGAGGGAGAAGGAGAGCAGCATCCCCAGCAGCGCCACGGACTGCCACAGCAGGGCACGGCCGGTGCGGACGCGGCCGGGGTCCGGGGCGCCCTGCGGCGGGCGGGGCGGGGAGGAGGGAACGGGGGCGGACACCCCCTCACCCTACGATGGGCGCATGCGCATCGTTGCCCTCGTCTCCGGTTCCGGCACCAACCTGCAGGCCGTCCTCGACGCCGTCGCCTCCGGCGCCCTGGACGTGGAGATCGCCGCGGTGGGCGCCGACGTCGCCGACGCCGGCGGCCTGGAGCGTGCCCGCGCCCACGGGATCGAGACGTTCGTGGTGTCCCCGAAGGACCACGCGGACCGGCGCGCGTGGGACGAGGCGCTTGCGGACGCCGTCGCCGCCTACGCGCCGGACTGGGTCGTGTGCTCCGGGTTCATGCGGATCCTGGGCGCCCCGCTGCTCGAGCGGTTCGACGGCCGCATCCTCAACACCCACCCGGCCCTGCTGCCCTCCTTCCCGGGGGCCCACGGCGTCCGGGACGCGCTGGCGCACGGGGTGAAGGTCACCGGCTGCACCGTGCACGTGGTGGACGCGGGCGTGGACACCGGCCCGATCCTCGCCCAGGCCGCGGTGCCCGTGCTGGACACGGACACCGAGGCCGAGCTGCACGAGCGCATCAAGGTCCAGGAGCGGGCCCTGCTGCTGCGCGTGCTCGGCGAGCTCAGTCGGCGCTGACCTCGAGGGCGCGGCCGCGGGTCTCCGGGGCCAGCGCCAGCATCGCCGCGCAGGCCAGGACCACGAGCCCGCCGGTGACGGCGAACGCCCCCGGCAGCCCGAGGGCGGGGACCAGCATGCCCACGAAGAGCAGCGGACCCAGGCCCGCGCCCACCCGCGAGGCCGCCGACGCCCAGCCGAAGCCGGAGGCGCGCAGTGTCGTCGGGTACAGCTCGGAGACGTACGTGTAGAGCACCGGGATCGCGACCTGCACCACGAAGCCGAACGCCAGCACGAGCGGCAGCACCGCGGCGGGCACGTCCAGCACGCTCGCCAGCCAGACGGTCAGGGCGCTCGCGACGACGGCGCTGACGGCCAGCAGCCAGCGGCGGCCGGTGACCTCGATCAGCGCGGTGGCCACGACCACGCCGAGCAGGCCGGCCGCGGCCATGCCGGAGGTCATGATGAAGGCGCGGCCCTCCGCGTAGCCGGCGTCGATGAGGAACGTCGGCAGCCACTGCAGCGCGATGTAGTAGACGAGCATGATGGCCACGAACAGGGCCCAGGCGACCGCGGTGATGCGCGGGGAGAACCGCCAGACCGCGGCGAGCTGCGCGCCGACGCCGCCGGAGCGGGCCGGCTCGGCCGGGGGCATCGTGTAGGGCCGGCGAGGCGCGCCGGTGGCCGCCACCATGCGGTCGATGACGGCGCGGGCCTGTGCCTCGCGGCCCCGGCTCATCAGGAACAGCGGGGACTCGGGGATGCCCAGGCGCACGACGAACACGAGCAGGGCCGGCAGGACCATGGCCAGCAGGGGCAGGCGCCAGTCGCCCCACGTGCCCACGAGCCAGGCGGAGACGAGGCCGCACAGCGCGGCGCCGACGGGCCACCAGCCGTCCATCGCGGCCAGGACGCGACCGCGCAGCCGGCGCGGGGTGAACTCGCCCACGAGCGCGTAGTCCACGGGGATCGTGCCGCCCAGGCCCATGCCGGCCACGAACCGGAACAGCGCGAACCACAGCAGGGAGTCGGTCAGCGCGCCTGCGATCGTGAACACGGAGAAGATCGCCAGCGTCCACGCGAACGCCGCCTTGCGGCCGATGCGGTCCGCGATGGTGCCCCACAGGAACGCGCCCACGGCCATGCCGATGAGGTTGGCGGTGCCGATCCACGCGGCGTCGGCCTTGTCCAGGGCCCACTCCTCGCGCAGCAGCGGGATCATCACGCCGTTGAGCGTGACGTCCCACGCGTCGAACATGAAGCCCAGGCCGCCGATCAGGAAGATGCGGCCCTGGACGGACCAGCGCCACGGCAGCTCCTGGACGACCGCCTCACCGGTGGGCAGGGCGGCGTCGGGGGCGACGACGTCGGGCGCGGGCCCGGGGTGCGCGCCGTCGGCGCTGGGGCGGGGCGGGGTGGCGGAGGACATGGTCGGCTCCCGTTCGTCGGGTGGAGTGGGGGGCGGTCCGTCACGCGGACGCCTGGGCCATTATGCGGCCCGGCCTATGCTGGAGGACACCCGGACCCCCTCGAAGGAGCGCCCCCTCGTGACCTCTGCCCAGCCCACCACCACCGTCCTGGACACGGTGCCCCTGAAGCGGGCCCTGATCTCCGTGTACGACAAGACCGGCCTCGAGGAGCTCGCCACCGGGCTCCACGCCGCGGGCGTGCAGATCGTCTCGACCGGCTCCACCGCCCAGCGCATCGCCGCCGCCGGCGTCCCCGTCACCGAGGTCGCCGAGGTCACCGGGTTCCAGGAGTGCCTGGACGGCCGCGTGAAGACGCTGCACCCGCGCGTGCACGCGGGCATCCTGGCGGACCGTCGTCGCGAGGACCACGTGACCCAGCTGCGCGCGCTCGAGGTGGAGCCGTTCGACCTCGTCGTCGTGAACCTCTACCCGTTCGTGGACACCGTGAACTCGGGCGCCGCGGAGGACGCCGTCGTCGAGCAGATCGACATCGGCGGGCCGTCCATGGTGCGCGCGGCGGCGAAGAACCACGCGTCCGTGGCGATCGTCGTGGACCCGGCCCGCTACGGCGAGGTCGTCCAGGCCGCCCAGTCCGGCGGCTTCGACCTGCGTGCCCGCCGGCGCCTGGCCGCCCTGGCCTTCGCCCACACCGCGGCGTACGACAACGCCGTGGCCGCCTGGACCGCCGCCCACTTCGGCGAGGACATCCACGCCGACGAGATCCCCGTGTTCCCGCCCTACGCCGGCTTCTCCCTCGAGCGAGCGCAGATCCTGCGCTACGGCGAGAACCCGCACCAGCCCGCGGCGCTGTACCTGGACTCCTCGGCGGCCCCCGGCATCGCGCAGGCCGAGCTGCTGCACGGCAAGCCGATGAGCTACAACAACTACGTGGACGCCGACGCCGCGGTGCGCGCCGCCTTCGACCACCCGGTCCCGGCCGTGGCGATCGTCAAGCACGCCAACCCGTGCGGCGTGGCCGTCACGGACGAGGGCACGGACATCGCGCAGGCGCACGCCAAGGCCCACGCGTGCGACCCGGTCTCCGCGTTCGGCGGCGTGATCGCGGCCAACCGCCCCGTCACCGCCGCCATGGCCGCCCAGGTGAAGGACGTGTTCACGGAGGTCGTCGTGGCCCCGGCGTTCGAGCCCGAGGCCCTGGAGATCCTCTCCGCCAAGAAGAACCTGCGCCTGCTGAGCCTGCCCGAGGGCTTCCTGCGGGACGCCGTGGAGGCCAAGCAGGTCTCCGGCGGCATGCTGCTGCAGATCGCGGACGCGGTGGACGCGGACGGCGACGACCCGGCCACCTGGACCCTCGCCGCCGGCCCCGCCGCCGACGACGCCGTCCTGGCCGACCTGGCCTTCGCGTGGCGTGCCGTGCGCGCGGCCAAGTCCAACGCCGTGCTGCTGGCCCACGACGGCGCCACGGTCGGCGTGGGCATGGGCCAGGTCAACCGCCTCGACTCCTGCCGCCTGGCCGTCGAGCGCGCCAACACCCTGGGCGCCGCGCAGACCGGCGGGCAGGACGTGAGCAGCGCCGGCGGCGCGGAGAACGTCTCCGGGGAGGGCGCCCCCGAGCGGGCCCGCGGCTCCGTGGCCGCCTCGGACGCGTTCTTCCCGTTCGCGGACGGGCTGCAGATCCTCATCGACGCCGGCGTGAAGGCCGTCGTCCAGCCGGGCGGCTCCGTCCGGGACGAGGAGGTCGTGGCCGCGGCCGAGGCCGCCGGCGTGACCCTGTACCTGACCGGGGCGCGCCACTTCTTCCACGGCTGAGCGCGGCGCGCCGCCGCCGGACGGGGGCCCGGACCGGGCCCCCGCGACCCCCAGGAGGTGACGAGGCGATGACCCGCCGCGAGGTCGAGAGCGTCGAGGACCGCATCCGCGAGCACCTGCGCAGGGACGACCTCGACAGCGCGGTCGAGCTGCTGCGCGCGCTGTCCCCGGGCGACGCGCTCGAACTGCTCGACCGCTCCGAGCCGCGCATGGTCCCCGTGCTGTTCCGGCTCCTGGACAAGCCGACGGCGGTCCACGTCTTCGCGGCGATGGAGACGGGCCAGCAGTCCGACCTGGTGCGCAAGCTCCAGGACGGTCAGGTCCAGGACCTCTTCGCCGAGCTGCGGGTCTCGGGCCAGGCCCGGCTGCTCGACGAGATGCCGGCCACCGTGGCCCGGAAGATGCTCGCCGGGCTCGACGCCGAGGCGCGCGGCGAGGTCGGCCGGCTCCTGGGCTACCCGGCGGACTCGGTGGGCCGCCGGCTGCGCATGGCGCCGGTGCGTCTGCGCGAGGACTGGACCGTGGCCGTGGCCCTGGAGAACCTCCGGGACCACGGCGGCCGGGAGCAGGCCGCCATCGTCTCCGTGCCGGTGGTGAGCCCGCAGGCGCGCCTGACCGGCGTCGTGGACGTCTCCGTCCTGGTCACACAGCCGCTCGATGCGCGAGTCTCGGAGATCATGCGGGAACCGGTGTCCGCCGTCGCCACCGAGGACGCCGAGGAGGTGGCCCGGCTCTGCGCGGACCGCCGTCTGTGGACCGTGCCGGTGACGGACTCGGAGGGGCGCCTGATCGGCGTGTTCACCGTGGCCGACGCCCTCGAGGTCCTCGACGAGGAGTCGACAGAGGACGCGGCGCGCGCCGGTGGTGTGGAGCCCCTCGGCCGGCCCTATCTGGCGACCTCCGTGCTGGCGCTGATGCGCTCGCGCATCACGTGGCTGCTCGTGCTCGCGATCGGCGCCACCCTCACCGTGCAGGTGCTCGGCGTCTTCGAGGACACGCTCGAGGAGATGGTCGTCCTCTCCCTGTTCATCCCGCTGATCATCGGCACGGGCGGCAACACGGGCAACCAGGCGGCCACCACGGTCACCCGGGCGCTCGCCCTCGACGACGTCCGGCCCCGCGACGCGCCGCGCGTGATGGTCCGCGAGCTGCGCGTCGGCATGGCCCTGGGCGGGTGCATCGGCCTGCTGGGCCTCGTGCTCGCCGGGCTCGTGTTCTCGTGGCCCGTCGGTCTCGTGATCGGGGCGACTTTGTTCACCGTGTGCGCCTTCGCCGCCACCGTCGGCGGTCTCATGCCGCTGGCGGCCCGCACGATCGGCGCCGACCCCGCCGTGTTCTCGAACCCGTTCATCTCGACGCTCGTGGACGCCCTCGGCCTGGTCGTCTCCTTCTTCATCGCCCAGGCCGTGCTCGGCATCTGAGCCGACCACGATCCACGACGCCCCCTGGTACCCGAGCGACCCTGCCCGGCCCGGTGAGGGCACCGGCGACGGCCGGGGGCGCTGACGCCGAGCCACACACGGTGTGGCGCGTCCGAGGCGCCGGGTAGATTGGCGGGGAGTCACCCGTTCCCTGCCGACGAGGGCCGCGTCTCGAGTGCGGCCAGAAGGAGAGATCATCCGCATGTCGAAGATCATCTACACGCTCACGGACGAGGCCCCCATGCTGGCCACCGCGTCGCTGCTGCCGATCGTGCGCGCCTACGCGGGCACCGCCGGCGTGGAGCTGGAGACCCGTGACATCTCGCTGGCCGGCCGCATCCTCGCCGCGTTCAAGGACGTCCTGCCCGAGGACCAGCGCACCGCGGACGCCCTCGCCGAGCTCGGCGAGCTCGTGAAGTCCCCCGAGGCGAACGTCATCAAGCTGCCGAACATCTCCGCCTCCGTGCCGCAGCTGCGCGCCGCGATCAAGGAGCTGCAGGCGGACGGCTACGCGCTGCCGGAGTACCCGGACGAGCCGAAGACCGACGAGGAGAAGGACGCGAAGGCGCGCTACGACTCGGTCAAGGGCTCCGCCGTGAACCCGGTGCTGCGCGAGGGCAACTCGGACCGCCGCGCCCCGAAGGCCGTGAAGGCGTACGCCAAGCGCTTCCCCCACTCGATGGGCGAGTGGACCCCGGACTCCAAGACCGCCGTCGCCACCATGGGCGCGGACGACTTCCGCGCCAACGAGCAGTCCGTGACCCTGCCGGCCGCCGACGTGCTGACGATCGAGTTCACCGGTGAGGACGGGAAGACCACCGTGCTCAAGGAGGGCCTGAAGGTCCTCAAGGGCGAGGTCGTGGACGGCACGTTCATGTCCGCCAAGGCCCTGGACGCGTTCCTCGCCGAGCAGGTCAAGCGCGCCAAGGAGGAGGGCATCCTCTTCTCCGCGCACCTGAAGGCCACCATGATGAAGGTCTCCGACCCGGTGATCTTCGGCCACGTCGTGAAGGCCTACTTCTCCGAGCTGTTCGAGAAGTACGGCGAGCAGCTGGCCGCCGCCGGCCTGTCCGCGAACAACGGCCTCGCCGCGATCGAGGGCGGCCTGGACAAGCTCGACGCCGAGACCGCCGAGGGTGTGCGCGCCGCCATCGCCGCCGCCTACGAGAACGGCCCGGACGTGGCCATGGTGAACTCCGCCAAGGGCATCACCAACCTCCACGTGCCCTCCGACGTGATCGTGGACGCCTCCATGCCGGCCATGATCCGCACCTCCGGCCGCATGTGGAACAAGGACGACCAGACCCAGGACACCCTGGCCGTCATCCCGGACTCCTCCTACGCCGGCGTCTACCAGGCCGTGATCGACGACTGCAAGGCCAACGGCGCCTACGACCCCACCACCATGGGCACCGTCCCGAACGTGGGCCTCATGGCGCAGAAGGCCGAGGAGTACGGCTCGCACGACAAGACGTTCATCATGGACGCCGCGGGCACCGTGGCCGTGAAGAACTCCGCCGGGGAGACCCTGCTCTCCCACGAGGTCGAGGCCGGCGACATCTGGCGCGCCTGCCAGACCAAGGACGTCCCGGTGCGCGACTGGGTGAAGCTGGCCGTGACCCGCGCCCGCGCGTCCCAGACCCCGGCCGTGTTCTGGCTGGACGAGACCCGCGCCCACGACCGTGAGCTCATCAAGAAGGTCGAGGAGTACCTCAAGGAGCACGACACCGAGGACCTGGACATCCGCATCCTCTCCCCGGTCGAGGCCGCCAAGCTCTCGGTGGAGCGCATCCGCCGCGGCGAGGACACCATCTCCGTGACCGGCAACGTGCTGCGTGACTACAACACGGACCTGTTCCCGATCCTCGAGCTGGGCACCTCCGCGAAGATGCTCTCGGTCGTCCCGCTGCTCAACGGCGGCGGCCTGTTCGAGACCGGTGCGGGCGGCTCCGCCCCGAAGCACGTGCAGCAGCTGGTGGAGGAGAACCACCTGCGCTGGGACTCCCTCGGTGAGTTCCTCGCGCTGGCCGTGTCCTTCGAGCACGAGGCGGTCGCGAACGAGAACCACCGCGCGCAGGTCCTGGCGGACACCCTGGACGCCGCCACGGGCACCCTGCTGATCGAGGGCAAGTCCCCGCAGCGCAAGGTCGGCGAGCTGGACAACCGCGGCAGCCACTTCTACCTGGCGCTGTACTGGGCCCGCGAGCTGGCGAAGCAGACCGAGGACGCCGAGCTGGCGGCCGCGGCGAAGCCGGTCGCCGAGGAGCTGGAGGCCCAGGAGGAGACCATCCTGGCCGAGCTCAACGGCGTGCAGGGCTCCCCGGTGGACCTGGGCGGCTACTACGCGCCGGAGCTGGAGAAGGTCACCTCGGTGATGCGCCCGTCCGCGACGCTCAACGCGATCGTGGACAAGCTCTCCGTCTGAGCATTCGAGCGCCGGGGGCCGGGTCGCGTGCGTGGAGCGCGCGGCCCGGCCCCTTGTCGTTCCCCGGCGCCCGACGCCGACCCCCGGCCACCCGGCCACCCGAGACGGCTCCCCGCCCGCAACGCGGGTTGAGTTGTCACGGGTGTGCGTGCCCCGGACCCGTGACAACTCAACCGACGTTGCCCGGGGGGAGGGGTGGTCAGCCCGCGTGTGCCGCCTCGTGGGCCAGCAGGGCCTGCTTCGCGGCGGTGCCGTAGAGGTAGTGGCCGGCGGCGCCGTCGGCGCGCACCACGCGGTGGCAGGGCACGACGACGGCCACCAGGTTGGCGGCGCACGCCCCGCCGGCCGCGCGCACGGCCCGCGGGGCCCCGCACCGCTCGGCCAGGCCGCCGTAGGTGGCGGGGGAGCCGGGGGCGATGCCGCGCAGCTCCCGCCACGCCCGCTGCCGGAACGCGGTGCCCGGCTGGGTGACGTCGAGGGCGTCGAGCGCGGCCACGTCCCCCGCGGCGTAGGCGGCCAGGGCGTCGGCGACGGGCTGGGACACGCCCGGGCGCGGCTCCACGGGGCGCGGGTTCATCTCGCGGTCGGCGGTCTCCGGGTCCAGGGCCACGAGCCGGTCCATGAGCGTCTCGAGGAGGCGCCCGATCGCGGCGGCGGGGGGCTCCGAGTCCTCCGGCACGGCCACGCCGGAGGCGCGCACCGTCTGGTCCTCGGGGGAGAAGACGGCCACGAGGGTGAGCTCGGTGGCGGGCAGGGCGGCGGCGGTCCAGCGCAGCTCGGGAAGCAGGTCCATCCCCTCATTGTCCTGCACGGCCCGGCCCGGACAGGTGTTCGCGCGTCCCCTCCCTGTGTCAGGCTGGCGTCCATGACTGAGATCCGCGTCTTCGAGCACCGCACCCTCCTGCGCCACCCGCGTGAGGTCGTCTTCCGCTGGCTGGAGAACCCCGGCGCGCTGGAGCGGCTCACCCCGCCCTTCGCCGGCGAGGTGGTCCAGGGACCCACGGACGGCCTCCGCGTGGGCTCCGAGTCACGGCTGCGCATCCAGGCCCCCGGGGCGGCCGGCCTGTTCGCCGGCGCGGCCCACGGGATGCTCACGGGCCTGCTGCCGGACGCCGTCGCCTCCCGCCTGCCCGGTGGGGCCGCGCCCGCGGTGCCGTGGCGCGCCCGCCACACGGCCTACGAGGAGGGCCGCATGTTCCGGGACGAGATGGTCTCCGGACCTCTGGCCTCCTGGCGGCACACTCACCTGCTCGATGACGCCGCGCCCGGTGAGGCGGACACGGCGGACGGCCGGCGCGGCACGGTCGTGACGGACCACATCGAGTACGCCCTGCCGGGGGAGTCCCTGGTGGCCCGCGTGCCCGCTCTGGGCACCGCGGCCTCGCGCCGCGCCCACGAGGCCTTCGAGGCGGAGCTGGGCCGCCAGTTCGCCTATCGCGCCCGCGTGATGGCCGACGACCTGGACTTCCACGCCGCCCACCCCGGTCCCCTCGTCGGCGGGCCGGCCCGCGCGGTCGCCGTGACGGGGGCCGGCGGACTGATCGGCCGGCAGCTCTGTGCCCTGCTCACCACCGGCGGCCACCGCGTCATCCGGCTCGTGCGGAGCCCGAAGAAGGCCGGCGCGCTGGACGCGGCGCTGTGGGACCCCGGCCGGGAGACCGTGGATGAGGACGCCCTGGCCGAGGCCGACGTCGTCGTGAACCTGGCGGGCGAGCCCATCGCGGGCCGGTTCTCGGACGCGCACAAGGAGGCCGTGCACGACTCGCGCGTGCGCGGCACGCGCACCCTCGTGGACGCGCTCGCCCGGATCGCCGCGCGGGAGGGGGACGAGGCGCGGGCGCGGGCACTCGTGAACGGCTCGGCGATCGGGTACTACGGGGCGGACGCGGGCACGGGCCCGTTCGGCAGCGGCCTCGTCGAGGATCTGGAGCCCGGGGACGACTTCCTCGCCGAGGTCGTCGCGGACTGGGAGGCGGAGGCCCGGCGCGCCGAGGCGGCCGGGATCCGGGTCGCGATGCTGCGGACCGGCGTGGTCCTGAGCCCGGCCGGGGGCATGCTGCAGCAGGTGCTGCCGCTGTTCCTCGCGGGCCTCGGCGGTCCGGTCGCGACCTCGGGTGGGGAGAGCCACGACGGCAGCCCGTGGCTGAGCTGGATCGGCGCGGATGACATCGCGGGGGCCTTCGCCCACGCGGTGCTCGACGACGGCGTCACCGGCCCGGTGAACGCGGTGGCGCCCGTGCCGGTCACGGCCCGGGAGTTCGCCACCGTGCTCGGGCGGGTGCTGCGCCGGCCCGCGGTCATCCCGGTGCCCGAGGCCGGGCCGCGCCTGCTGCTGGGCGAGGAGGGCCGGATGGAGACCGTCGCGGCCGACCAGAAGGTCCTGGCGGACCGGCTGGTCTCCTCCGGCTACGAGATGCGCGACCCCGAACTGGAGGGCGCGTTGCGCCACATCCTCGGGCGGTGACGGGGGTGGGGGCGCGTCCCACAGAGACGCTGCCCCGGCGGGTGGTCAGTCCTGCAGCGCGCCGGTCTCCCGGATGAGCTGGCCTAGCGCGGTGAACGCGTCGCGGGCCAGGGCCTCCCACAGGGCCAGGGCCAGCTGGGGGAAGCCCTCCTGGAGCGCGACCATCACCTGGGCGGTGAGGACTCGCGCCGTCACCGGCCCGCGCGCGCGGACGGTGGAGGGCTGGCGGCCGGGCTGGCCCAGGGCCATCTCGCCGAACGTCATCCCCGGGGTGAGCAGGGTGCGGCGCACGCGGCGGCTGCCCGTGCCCTGACCCGAGAGCTCCACGCTGCCGGAGACGATCACGTAGATGCCGCCGAACGGCTGGCCGGCGCGACGGATGATCTGGCCGTCCGAGTAGACCCGCTCGTCCATCATGGACTCGAGCAGACGCGCGTCGTCCGCGGAGAGGTGCTGCAGCAGGGGTGCCACGGCCGCCTCCTGGGCGTCCCGCGGCAGCAGGTGGGGGGCGTGCCGGGAGAGCAGCCGCTGCTCGGCCCACTGGGCGGCCCGCGAGCGGGAGTCGAAGAACACGAACTGCGCACCCTCGGCGGCGGGATCCACCCCCTCGGCCTCATCCTGCAGCGGCTCGGGCAGGTCGACCTCCACGGACTCCTCGACGGCCGCCATCAGCTCCTTCATCTCCGCGGCGTCCCGGTCCACGACGACGACGTCGAGCCCGTTGCCCAGCGCGCGGGCGAACCACTGGGCCACCAGCAGCCGGGCCGGACGGGAGATGGAGCTGACCGAGCGCATGTCCACCACGAGCGTCTCGAGGACCTCCGGTAGACCACGGCTGACGCGGGCGATCGCGTCCACCTGGCTGAAGCCGAGGTGACCGCCCAGCTCCATGACGTGCACGGTGTCCGCGAACCGCCCGAGCGCCTCGAGGACGACGGCGCTGCGCACCGTGCCCGAGGGCGCCTGATCGATCCGGTAGTGGGTGCGCAGGGCCGCGCGCGGGGAGCCGGTGACCACCGACGGGTGCAGCTCGAAGTCCTCGACGAGGGTCCGCAGGGCGGCCATCGCCGCGGCGCCGAGCCCGTTCTCGTCCGTCGTGTCCGACTGCAGCGCCAGACCGAGGTGGCCCGGCACCACCACGAGCACCGTGCCGCCGCGCGTCGACGCCCAGCCGGGCTGGCCGACGTCGTATGCCCACCGGGAGTCCCGGGTGTCCATGCCGCAGGAGTCCATCACGGAGAGCACACCGCGGACCGTCTCCTCGCTCAGCACACGGTCCCCGGTGACGGGGTGGACACCGCCGTGCGCGAGGGTGCCGGCGAGCAGGGCGAGGTCCTCCACGGTCACGGCGGCGGCACGCACCGTGGCGATGTCCTCGAGCAGCGTCTCGGGGTCGGCGTCCAGCGTGTCGAGGGACTTCATCAGCCACGCAGCGGACCGGGTGTGATGCTGGGCGCGGTTCTCCGCACGCGCGGCCGACTCCGTGACGGTGACCTCGCGGTCGAACAGTGCGGAGAGCAGCTGCATCATGCGCGCGGTGCGGTCGCGGCCACCGCGGCCCTTCACCAGGGAGGCCGTGGCCACCGCGCCCGCGTTCTGGAGCGGGTTGTGCGGCAGGCCCGTGACGGCGTCCACCTCGACCCGGTGGTCCAGGTCCCGCACGGGGGCGGCGCCCACGCGCTCGCCCACCCGCACCGCGCCGAGGTCCTCGAGGGCCTGCGCGTGGAACAGGGGAGAGGCGAGCGTGGCGAGCGGCACGGGCGTCATGGATCCGGAGACGTAGCGGTGCCCGTCCACCATGAGCATCGCGACGCCCAGCCCGTCCGGGACCTCCCCCTCACCCGCGTGGGCCGACGTGAGGCGATCGAGGTGCTCCTGGACGGGTGTGGTCATGGGTCACAGCCTAGTCAGTGGGACGGTCCCGGGACAGCGCGACGGAGGCGGGCACAATGGACCCGATGCCCACCCCCGCCGATCCCGTCGCCGTCCCCACCGCCCTCGCCGCCGCCCTCGACCGCCTCGGTGCCGGGCTGACGTTCACCGCCGCCCTGCCCGACCTCGAGGCGGCGCTGGACGCGCGCGGGGCGGCCGTCGTCGAGGCGCCCCCGGGCACGGGCAAGACCACCGTGGTCCCGCCCGCGCTCGCGGTCCGGCTCGCGGACCACGGCGGCGGGCGCGTCCTGGTCACGCAGCCGCGGCGGGTCGCGGTGCGCGCGGCCTGGCGGCGGCTGCGCACGGCGGTGCTGGGCGCCGCGGCCGACGCGCAGCCCGGCGCCGGCCCCGACGCGCGGGCTCGGCTCGCGGACGCCGCCGTCGGCTACGCGGTGCGGGGTGATGCGGCCGGCGGCGGGGCCTCGGCCGTCGAGTTCGTGACCCCCGGCCTGCTGCTGCGCCGCCTCCTCGCCGACCCCGGGCTCGACGGCGTGGACGCGGTGGTCCTGGACGAGGTCCACGAGCGGGACCTGGACACAGACGTGCTCTTCGCGCTCCTCGCCGACCTGCGGCAGCTGCGTCCCGAACTCGCGCTCGTGGCCATGTCCGCCACCGTGGACGCGGCGGCCCTGGCCACCCGCTGGGCCCGCGGCATGGGGGAGGAGGCGCCCCTGCCCGTGGCCTCCACCCCGGCCGTGCTGCACCCGCTGCGCGAGGAGCACGCCCCCTTCCGCGGCCACCGCCTCACCGCCGAGGGCCGCGTGGACCGGGCCTTCCTCGACCACGTCGCGGCCACGGCCGCGCGCGCCCACGCCGCGGCGCTCGACGCCGACCCGACCGTGGACGCCCTCGTCTTCCTGCCCGGCGTGGCCGAGGTCGAGGCGGTCGCGGGGCGCGTCGCCGCGCTCGCCCCGGACACCGAGGTCCGCGTCCTGCACGGCCGCCAGGAGCCCGCCGACCAGGACGCCGCGCTCGCCGGCCGCGCCGACCCCACCGTGCCGCGCGTCGTCGTCGCGACGGCGGTCGCCGAGTCCTCGCTGACCGTGCCGGGGGTGCGCCTCGTCATCGACGCGGGCCTGGCCCGCGAGCCGCGCCGGGACCGGGGGCGCGGCATGGCCGGGCTCGTCACCGTCCAGGCCTCGCGTGCCGCCGCCGGCCAGCGTGCGGGCCGCGCCGCCCGCCTCGGCCCCGGCACCGTGGTCCGCTGCCACACCGCCGCGGCCCTGGGCACCGCGCCCGCAGCCCCGACGCCGGCCCTCGCCGTCGTCGACCTCGCGCCGGTGGCCCTGGCGTTCGCGGCGTGGGGCGCCCCAGGTGGGCGCGGGCTGACCCTGCCCGAGGACCCGCCGGCCGACGCGATGGCCGCCGCCGAGCGCACGCTCGCCTCCCTCGACGCGGTGGACGCGGACGGGCGCATCACCCCGCACGGCGCCGTCCTGGCCGAGCTGCCCCTGGACCCGCCCCTCGGCCACGCCCTCCTGCGCGCGGCACCGTGGACGGGGCCCCGCCCCGCGGCCGAGGCGACGGCGGCCCTCGCCCTGGACCTGCGCGCCCCCGGGGCCGACCTCGAGGCGCTGGTCGCGGCCGTGCGGGACGGCCGGCACCCGGAGGCCGGGCGCTGGCGCCGGGAGGCGGACCGACTGGAACGACTCGCCCGTCGGCACGCACACCACGCCCCGGATGAGCCCGGGCCCGAGGCGACGGCGACCGCGCGGCGCCACCCCGCCGGCCTCGTGGCCGCCCTGGCCTTCCCCGCGTGGATCGCCCGACGCGCGGGGGAGGCGGGCGCGTACCTGCTCGCCTCCGGCACCCGCGCGGCCCTGCCCCGCGACGCCGCCGGCGGCGGCCTGGCGGGGCAGGAGTGGCTGGCCGTGGCCGAGGTCGCCCGCATCGCCGGGGACGCGGCCGGCACGGGTGCCGCGATCCGCGCGGCCGCGCCGATCGACCGGCCGCTCGCCGAACTCGCCGGCGCGGGCCTGCGGCGCACCGAGGACACCGCCGACTGGCGCGGGGACCGGCTCACCGGCCGCCGCATGGACCGGCTGGGCGCGCTCGTGCTGGCGGAGACGCCGGCCCGCGTCGCCCCCGACGCCGCCGCGCAGGCCGTGCGCGCCGCACTCGCCGCCGACGGCCTCGCCCGGTTCGACCCGAGCGGTCGGACCGAACGCCTGCGCCGCCGGGTGCACCTGCTCCACCGCGTCCTCGGCGCCCCGTGGCCGGACCTCTCGGACGCGGCGCTGCCCGGCCTGGACGCGCTGGTCGACGGGCTCGCGGCCGACCTGGCCGCGGGGCGGCCCCTCGCGCGCCTGGACGCCGAGGCGCTGCTGCGCGGTGCCCTGCCGTGGCCGGAGGCGGGGCGGCTGGACGAGCTCGCCCCCGAGCGTCTGCCCGTGCCGAGCGGGCGCGCCGTCGTCGTGGACTATCCGGCCGTCCACGAGGACACCCCGCCCGTGGTCGCCGCCAAGCTGCAGGAGTTCTTCGGGGCGCGTGTCACCCCCGCTGTCGCGGACGGTCGTGAGCCGGTGGTCCTGCACCTGCTCTCCCCGGCAGGTCGCCCGCTCGCCGTGACCGCCGACCTGCCCTCCTTCTGGGCCGGCCCCTACGCGCAGGTCCGCGCTGAGAACCGGGGGCGCTACCCCAAGCACCCGTGGCCCGAGGATCCCGCCGCCGCGGAGCCGACCGCCCGGACGAACCGCCGCGCCCGCTGAGAAAGGGGTCCGCGAAACGTGCAGGAATCGCTGTGATGCGTGATGATGGCCGTCACATCCGACTCGCATCGATTGAGGTTCCACTAGTGAGACACGACACGCGGGCACGTCAACGGCGCCGGGCCACGCTGGCCGGCGCCGTCGCCGCGGGCGCGCTGATCCTGGCCGGGTGTGCTCCGGCCGAGCAGACGCCCACCCTGACCTGGTACACCAACCCCGACGACGGCGGGCAGGCGAAGATCGCCGCCCAGTGCACCGACGCCGCGAACGGCCGGTACAGAGTCGAGACGTCCATGCTTCCGACGGACGCCGCCTCCCAGCGCGAGCAGCTGACCCGCCGCCTCGCCGCGGGCGACACGTCGATGGACATCATGTCCCTCGACCCGCCGTTCGTCCCCGAGCTCGCCGAGCCCGGCTTCCTGGCCCCCGTGCCGGAGGAGATGCAGGCGTACGCGAAGGACAACGCCCTGGAGGGCGCGCTCGCGGCCGCCAGCTGGAAGGACGAGCTCGTCACGGTCCCGTTCTGGGCCAACACGCAGCTGCTCTGGTACCGCAAGTCGGTCGCCGAGGCCGCGGGGCTGGACATGTCCCAGCCCGTCACGTGGGACCAGCTGATCGAGGCCGCCCGCAGCCAGGACAAGGACCTGGCCGTCCAGGGCGCCCGTGCGGAGTCCATGACCGTGTGGCTCAACGCGCTCATCGAGGGCGGCGGGGAGCAGATCGTCCCCAACGCCGAGGCGCCCACGGACGAGGTCACCACGAACCTCGACTCCGAGGCCGGCCGCACGGCCGCCCGGATCATCTCCACGATCGGCAAGGAGGGTCTCGGCAGCGCCGGCCTGCCGACCCAGGACGAGAACGCCTCCATGCTGCTCTTCCAGGGCAAGAACGGCTCGTTCATGGTCAACTGGCCGTTCGTCTGGCCGGCCACCCTCGGCTCCGTGGAGGAGGGCTCGCTGCCGGAGGACCTGCCCGAGGACATCGGCTGGGCCGTCTACCCCCGCACCGTCGAGGGCGAGGACGCCGCGCCGCCCGTGGGCGGCATCAACCTGGGGGTGGGCGCGAAGTCCGAGCACCAGGACCTCGCCTGGGACGCGATCTCCTGCATCACCACCACCGAGCACCAGAGCCAGTACTTCGTCGAGAACGGCAACCCGCCCGCCGACCCGGCGGCCTACGACGCCCCCGAGGTCGCCGAGAAGTACCCCATGGCGGACACCATCCGGGAGTCCCTCGAACTCGGCGCCCCGCGGCCGCAGACCCCGTACTACAACGAGGTCTCCACCGCGATCCAGCAGCGCTACGCGCCGCCGTCGGGCGTCACCGAGTCCACCCCGGCCGAGACCGACGACTTCATCCAGGAAGTCCTGAGAGGGGAGCGTCTGCTGTGAGCCACGTCGACACCGCACCCGCCGCATCCACCCCGCGCGCCGCCGAGGGTCGTCGCCCCCGCCGGGTGAAGTCCCAGCGCGCGAAGTCCGAGGCGCGTCTCGGCTGGCTCCTGGCCGGCCCCGCGTTCTTCGTGATGCTGTTCGTGGTCCTGTACCCGATCCTGCAGGCCCTCTACGACTCGCTGTTCACGTACCGGCTCACCGCGCCGGGCGACCGCGAGTTCGTGGGCCTGGGCAACTACGGCGTGATCCTCACGGACCCCGTGTTCTGGAAGGGCCTCGGGGTGACCCTGCTGATCACCGTGGTGACCGTGGTGGTCGAGCTCATCCTCGGCTTCCTGCTGGCCCTGGCCATGCACCACGCCATCAAGCAGACCCGCGGCCTGATCCGCACGATCATCCTGGTGCCGTACGGCATCATCACCGTGGTCTCCGCGTTCGCGTGGTTCTACATGTTCTCGATCGACTCGGGCTACATCAACGCCTGGTTCGAGTGGCTGCCGGGCGTCGACGCGGACCTGAACTGGTTCGCGCAGGGCAGCACCGCGCTGTTCGTGATCATGCTCTCCGAGATCTGGAAGACCACCCCGTTCATCTCCCTGCTCCTGCTGGCCGGCCTGGCCCAGGTGCCGGGCGACCTCACCGAGGCCGCCTCCGTCGACGGCGCCTCGTGGTGGCAGCGGATGAAGCTGGTCATCCTGCCGAACATGAAGGCCTCGATCATGGTGGCCGTCCTGTTCCGCGCGATGGACGCGTTCCGCATCTTCGACTCCATCTACATCATGACCAACGGCGCCTACGGCACCGAGGTCCTCTCGCTGCTGGCCTACCGCACGTCCATCGGCCGGCTCGAGATCGGCATGGGTTCGGCGGTCTCCGTGATCCTGTTCCTGTGCGTGGCCCTCATGGCGGTCATCGCCGTCAAGGGCTTCAAGGTGGACCTGGCCGACCGAGGAGGTTCCAAGTGAGCACCGCCGCATCCGCTCCCGCCCCCGAGGGCCGCGCGCCTGAGGGCCGCGCGCCCCACCGTCGCGGCACCGGAAAGGCCACCGCACTGTGGTGGATCCTCACCGTCGTGATCGGCGTGTGGTGCCTCTTCCCGCTGTTCTCGATCTTCGCGACCAGCTTCAAGACGCCCGCCGACCTCGCCAACGGCAAGCTGCTGCCCACCCAGTGGTCCACCGTGAACTACGAGGAGATCTTCGTGGGCGGCTCGCGCGAGCTGTTCCTCACGGCGCTGCGCAACTCGATCGGCATCACCGTGATCGCCACGATCATCGCCGTCATCCTGGCCACGCTGTGCGCCTACGCGATCGCCCGCCTGGACTTCCCGGGCAAGCGGATCGTGCTCACGGTGTCCCTGATGGTCTCGATGTTCCCCGTCATCTCCCTGGTGACGCCGCTGTTCAACATGTGGCGCACCCTCGGGCTGTACGACACGTGGCTCGGCCTGATCATCCCCTACCTGTCCCTGACCCTGCCGATCTCCATCTGGACCCTGGCCGCGTTCTTCCGCCAGATCCCGTGGGAGCTCGACCAGGCCGCGCAGGTGGACGGCGCCACCCCGCTCGAGGCGTTCCGCAAGGTGATCGTCCCGCTGGCCGCCCCCGGCGTCTTCACGACGGCGATCATCGCCTTCTTCATCGCCTGGAACGACTTCGTGTTCGGCATCTCCCTGACCTCCACCGAGACCGCGCGCACCGTGCCCGCCGCCCTGGCCTTCTTCACCGGCGCCTCGCAGTTCGAGTCGCCGACCGGGGCCATCTCGGCGGCCGCGATCATCGTGACCATCCCGATCGTGATCCTGGTGCTGGCGTTCCAGCGTCAGATCGTGGCCGGCCTGACCAACGGCGCGGTGAAGGGCTGAGGCCCGCACACGAGACCTCCCGAAAGGACCCCCCGATGGCCTCCATCACCCTGAACCACATCGACAAGACCTACGACGACGGCTTCCACGCCATCAAGGACGTGAACCTGGAGATCGAGGACGGCGAGTTCGTCATCCTCGTGGGCCCCTCCGGCTCCGGCAAGTCCACGCTGCTGCGCATGATCGTGGGCCTCGAGGACATCACCGACGGCGAGATGCTGATCGACGGCCGCCGCGTGAACGAGGCGGCCCCCAAGGACCGCAACCTCGCGATGGTGTTCCAGAACTACGCGCTGTACCCGCACCTGACGGTGTACGAGAACATCGCCTTCCCGCTGCGGCTGATCAAGGACAACAAGCCCTCCGAGGAGGAGATCGACCGCAAGGTGCGCGACGCCGCCCGCGTGCTCGAGCTCGAGGACCACCTCGAGCGCAAGCCCGGCAACCTCTCCGGCGGCCAGCGTCAGCGCGTGGCCATGGGCCGGGCGATCGTGCGCGAGGCGGACGCGTTCCTCTTCGACGAGCCGCTGTCCAACCTGGACGCCAAGCTGCGTGGGCAGATGCGCGCGGAGATCTCGCAGCTGCAGCGCCGCCTGGCCACCACCTCCGTCTACGTGACGCACGACCAGACCGAGGCCATGACCCTGGGCGACCGGGTGGCCGTGCTCAAGAAGGGCGAGCTGCAGCAGGTGGCCAGCCCGCGCGAGCTCTACGAGCAGCCGCTCAACCTGTTCGTGGCCGGCTTCATCGGCTCGCCGTCGATGAACTTCCTGCCCGCCTCGCTGAAGCAGAAGGAGGGCGGCCACGTGCTGTCCTCGCCGATCGGTGACATCCCGGTGCCGCCCGAGAAGGCCCGCGCCGCCGAGGGGCGGGACATCGTGTTCCTCGGCCTGCGGCCGGAGTTCTTCGAGGACGCCGAGCTGGTGGAGGACAGCCGCCGCGACCAGGGCTCCACCTTCGACGCGACGCTCACGCACCTGGAGTGGCTCGGCCACGAGCAGTACGGCTACATCGAGTTCGATCCGGACCCGGCCGTGGCCGAGATGCTCTCCTCGCTGGCCAAGGACCTGGACGCGGACGAGCTGCGCCCCGTCGTCGTGGCCACCCTCTCCGGCGAGTCCCGCGCCCGGCCGGGCACGCCGACCCGCCTGTGGGTGGACACCACCCGCGTGCACCTGTTCGACCCGACCACCGGTGAGAACCTCACCCGCGACCCCGAGGTCGGCGCGGAGCTGACCCGCCGGGCCGCCGAGGAGCGCCGCCGCCAGATCGAGATGGCCACCGAGCGCGATGCCGCCGAACGCGAGGCGGACGCGCCGCGCCGCTGAGCCGGCACCGCGGACGCCGGGGGCGGGTCAGTACCCGCCCTCGGCGTCCACCAAGCCCTCCAGCTCCGTCCCGGCCGCGCGGGCCCGCAGGTTCCGCTCGACCCGCGCGTGGAGCAGCGGGACGCACATCTCCGGGGTGTCCGCCGTGTGCGGCGTGATGAGCGCACGCTCCTCCGTCCAGAGCGGGTGGCCCTCCGGCAGCGGCTCGGGGTCGGTGACGTCCGTGCCGTAGCCGTGCAGCCGGCCCGCCGCGAGGGCCTCGACGACGGCGTCCGTGTCCACCAGCGTCCCGCGGGCGATGTTCACGAGCACGGCGTCCTCGTCCAGGAGGGCGAGGCGGTCGGCGTCGAACAGGCCGCGGGTCTCGTCCGTGGCGGCCGCGGCGATCATCACGACCTGCGCACCGGGCAGGACCTCGTCGAGGCGGTCGGTCGTGACGGTGCGGTCCGCGCCGGGCACGTCTCCCGCGCGTCGGCGGACCGCGGTGACGTGCACGTCCCAGGTCTTGAGCAGGCGGATGTACTCCTGTGCGATCCCGCCGCCGCCCACGACCACGGCGTTCAGGCCGTTCAGGGTGCGGCCGGAGGAGGGGCCCCACGTGGTGGCGCGGACGCGCGCGGGCAGGTCCCGCAGCAGGGCCAGGGTGAGCAGCAGCGCGTGTTCGGCCACCGGCGGCGCGTACGTGTCCTTGGCGGACGTCCACACGATGTCCGGGCGGCTGCGCACGAGGGGGACGAACGGCTCGATCCCGGCGAACGGGAGCTGCACCCAGCTCACGTGGGGGTGGGCGGTCAGGGCCGCGGCGAGCGCATCGACCGGGATCGGGCGGACCATCAGCAGGGCCGTGGCAGAGGTGTCGCCCTCGGCCACGGCGGCGCCGCCGACGTCGGCCACGGCCTGCTCGGCCAGCCGACGGGCGTGGGCGTAGGGGGTGCCGGCGACGTCCTGCGCCGCGGGGAGGACGAGCAGGCGCTCGGGGACGTCGTCGGGTCGGGTGCGGGGGAGAGCGGAAGAGGTGGGCATGGTGCCCACCGTCCCACATCCTCCGGGCCCGGTTCAGCCGGCGACGGCGTCCCGGTGCGCGGCGGACAGCCGCAGGTAGGTGGCCGCGTTCTTCTTGAGGCCCTCCCGCTCCTCGTCCGTGAGGGGGCGGCGGACCTTCGCGGGGACGCCCGCCACGAGAGAGCCGGCCGGGACCTGCGTCCCCTCGAGCACCAGGGCCCCGGCGGCCACGAGCGAACCGGCCCCGATCACCGCGCCGTTCATCACCGTGGCGGACATGCCGATCAGGCAGTCGTCCTCCACGGTGGCCCCGTGCACCACGGCGGAGTGGCCCACGGAGACACCGGCGCCCAGGGTGCACGGGAAGCCCTCGTCCGCGTGCAGCACCACGTTGTCCTGCAGGTTGGTGCCCGCCCCGACGCGGATGGGGGCGGAGTCACCGCGGGCGGAGACGCCGTAGAAGGCCGAGGAGCGCTCGGCCATCTCGACGTCGCCGGTGATCGCGGCGGTCGGGGCGAGGAAGACGGACTCGTGGATGCGCGGGGTGGCACCCGCGACGGTGATGATGTGGGCCATGCCACCAGCCTAGGCGGGCAGGACGACGGCGCCGCGTGGCGCCGTCGTCCCGGGCTCAGCTGAAGACGACGGTCCGCCGGCCGTCCGCGAGGACGCGGTGCTGGGCGTGCCAGCGCACGGCCTGCGCGAGCGTGGAGCCCTCGACGTCGCGGCCGCGGGCCACGAAGTCGGCGGCGGTCTGGGCGTGGGTCACCGGCTGCACGGACTGCGCGATGATCGGGCCCTCGTCCAGGTCGGCGGTCACGTAGTGGGCGGTGGCGCCGATGAGCTTCACGCCGCGTTCGTGCGCCTGGTGGTAGGGGCGGGCGCCCTTGAAGGAGGGCAGGAACGAGTGGTGGATGTTGATGGCCATCCCGGCCAGGTCCCGGCACAGCTCGTCCGAGAGGATCTGCATGTAGCGGGCCAGGACCACCAGCTCGATGTCGAACTGGGCGATCAGGTCGCGCAGCCGGTCCTCCGCGGCCTCCTTGGAGTCCCGGCTCGAGGGGTCCTTGGAGACGGGCACGTGGATGAAGGGCACGCCGTAGAAGGAGGCGAGCGGCTGCAGGTCCAGGTGGTTCGAGACCACCACGGGGATCTCGATGGGCAGGGTGCCGGCGCGCTGCTGGAAGAGCAGGTCGTTGAGGGTGTGCCCGTCCTTGGAGCACATCACGAGGGTGCGCATGCGGTGCGCCGCGTCCCACAGGCCCATGCGCATGCCGAACTCCTCGCGCACCGGCACGAGCGCCTGGTCGATGTCCTCCCGCGTGGCCGGGGTCACGAACTCCACGCGCATGAAGAAGTCGCCGGTGTCCGGGGAGTCGTACTGCTGCGACTCGGTGATGTCCGCCTCCACGCCCAGCAGGGCGCCCGTCACGGCGTGCACGATGCCCTTGCGGTTCGTGCAGGCCAGCGTGAGCACGTGGGCGTGCTCGGCGCCGGAGGCGGGGGAGGGGCTGGGGGAGAGGGCTGCCGTGTCCATGGCGTCGATGGTAGGCGGTGCCGGCCGCGCGGAACCGCGGGATGACGGGGCTGATCCCTGGTCGGGGGGCCGGGCCCCGTGTCATCCTCAAGACCAGGTTCCCCGCCGCGCGGCGGCGCGGGAAGCACGACGCGGCGCCCGGCCCGGCCGGTCGCCCCAGACGACCGAGGAGCACCCCCATGCCACAGTCCACCCTCTACTGGATCATCGCGGCGATCATCGTCGTGCTGCTGATCCTGATCATCCTCTCGGTGATCGCCTCCCGCCGTCGTCGCGAGGCCGAGGCCGAGGCCGCCGAGACCCGGCTCGAGCGTCGGGGTGTCACCGCGGACACCGCGGGTGAGCAGGCGGCCGCCCCCGCGGCCCCGCCCCGCCTCTCCCGCCTGGACGAGGTGGTGGCAGAGAAGGACGCGCGCCCCGCAGCCGCGGTGAAGCCCGCCGGGGGTATGGCTGCGTTCGACACCGCCGCGGCGGACCGCGAGACCGACGAGTCCGTCGCCGGCGTGGCCGGCGGGGCGGGGGTGACCGTGGACCAGCACGACGCCCCGAGCACCGAGGCCGCCGCTGAGACCCACCGTCGCGATGCCGCGGCTCCGGCCACCCGGGGCACTCTGCGCCCCGCCGCGGCGGCGCCGAGCACGGCGCGCGAGACGGACACCGTGGGCCTGGGCGCGGCCGGTGTGGCCGGCGGCTCCGGCGTCACCCTGGACGAGCAGACGCCCGCGGCCGACGTCCCGGCGACCCCGGCCTCCCCGTCTCCGGTGACCGAGACCCCCGCCCCGGCGGCACCGGCCGCCGAGGCTCCGCAGCACAGAAGCCACCTCACCCCGGCTCCCGAGCACGTGCACGGGACCGTCCCCGCCGCCGAGGTCGCCACCGAGCACACCCCCACCAAGGAGTTCGCCACGGACGCGATCCCCGTCCCTCAGGGCGAGCACCTCGAGACGCACACGGTCGCCACCACCGCGCACGGCTCGGTCACCGTCGTGGCCACCGAGTCGGACCAGGCCCAGCAGAACGGCGCCGACGGGGCGGAGCGCTCGGCCGCCGGGTCCCTGCGCATCGACGGCACGCCCGGGGTGCCCGGTCGCGTGGCGGAGGCGGACCGCGAGCCGGCGCGCACCGATGACCACGGCGCGGACGTCGCGCAGCCGGCGGCGGTCGAGCCCGCGGCTGAGCGCCCGTCCCTCGAGGCCGCGGCCGAGCGCCCGTCCCTCGAGGCCACCCCGGCCACCCGACGGGCCGAGGCCCCGGAGACCCACGCCGGCACCACGCCGGCCACGCCCCTGGGCGGCGCCCCGGAGCTGGATCCGACCGCGGCCTCGTCCGGCCGTGCGGAGGACGCCACTCCGGCGACCCGCCGCGAGGCCCGCGCCGCGCAGTCGGCGGCAGCCGCCGGGACCGCCGCGCCGACGTCGTCGACGCCCACGACCGTGGCCCCGGACACCTCCACCTCCTCCGCCCCCACGGATGAGGAGCCCGCCGAGGACGACACCGAGGGCGCCGCCCTCCCGGACCTGCGGGCGGACCGCGACCAGACCCGAGGCTCGGACGCCGAGGGCGAGTCGAAGCTGGCCCAGGCCGGCGCCGTGGCGGCCTCCGCGTTCGAGACCGTGCGTGACAAGGTCGCCGTCCCGCTGCGGGACAACGTGGCCGTGTCCGCCAAGGACAAGGCCGTGAAGGTGATCAAGGACAAGCTGGCCCAGGCGCAGGAGCGCCGCTGGGGCAAGCGCTGACCTGGGCATTCGCCCCACGACGACGGCGGCCGCCCCCTCGTGCGAGGGAGCGGCCGCCGTGCGTTCAGCGGAGCGCGCGCGGGCGCCCGCCGGGGGAGGGAGCCGTCAGATGCGGGCCTCGCCGCCGGCCTCGACGCCCGGGATGCCGTCGCCCTCGTGGCGCTTGACCTCGTCCTCGATGCGCTGGCCGATCGCGGTGTCCACGTTCTTCCAGTACTCGAAGGCGCGGGCCTGGACGTCCTGGCGGACGCCCTTCAGCGCGCCGGCCACGGTCTCCACGAAGTCCTCGCGCTCCTGGGCCGAGAAGACCTCCCGGACGAGGGTGCCGGCCTGGCCGAAGTCGTCGTCGTCCGCGCGCAGGGCCTGGGCCTCGCGGGTCAGGGTGCCGTCGGCCTCCCAGCCGTCGTCCACCGGGCCGGTCTCGTCCGACCAGGAGTCGCCGTTGGAGTTCGGCGCGTAGGTGGAGCGGTCGCCGGTGTGGTCGTACCACATCTGGCCGTCGAAGGCGTAGTTGTGCACCGCGTTCTTGGGACGGTTCACCGGCAGCTGGTTCACGTGGGCGCCCACGCGGTACAGCTGTGCGTCGTGGTACGCGAAGGCGCGGCCCAGGAGCATGCGGTCCGGGGAGAGGCCGATGCCCGGCACGGTGTTGCTCGGGCTGAACGCGGCGGACTCGATCTGCGCGAAGTGGTTCTCCGGGTTGCGGTTCAGGGTCAGCGTGCCGACCTTGATGCGCGGGTAGTCCTTCTTGGAGATCGTCTTCGTCAGGTCGAAGGGGTTGAACCGGTAGGTCTTGCCCTCCTCGTAGGGGATCGCCTGGATGTAGAGGTCCCACTTGGGGTGGTCGCCCTTGGCGATGGACTCGAACAGGTCCTGGCGGTGGAAGTCGGCGTTCTCGCCGGCGATCTTGGTGGCCTCGTCGTTCGAGAGGTTGTGCACGCCCTGCTGGGAGATGAAGTGGTACTTCACCCAGTGCTTCTCGCCCTGGGCGTTGACCCACAGGTAGGTGTGGGAGCCGTAGCCGTTCATCTCACGCCAGGTGCGGGGCAGGCCGCGCGGGCCCATCAGGTAGGTCACCTGGTGCGCCGACTCGGGGTTGTTGGTCCAGAAGTCCCACTGCATGGTGGCATCGCGCAGGCCGGAGTCCGGCAGACGCTTCTGCGAGCGGATGAAGTGGGTGAACTTCATCGGGTCGCGCAGGAAGAAGATCGGGGTGTTGTTGCCGACGATGTCGTAGTTGCCCTCCTCGCTGTAGAAGCGCAGCGCGAAGCCGCGCACGTCGCGCCAGGTGTCCGGGGAGCCGAGCTCGCCGGCCACGGTGGAGAAGCGCAGGAGGGTCTCGGTCTTCGTGCCCGGCTGGAACACGAGGGCCTTGGTGTACTTCGACACGTCCTCGGTCACCTCGAACTCGCCGAAGGCGCCGGAGCCCTTGGCGTGCGGGCGGCGCTCCGGGATGTTCATGCGGTTGAAGTGCTGGTGGGTCTCCAGCAGGTGGGTGTCGTGCAGGACGATGGGCCCCTCGCTGCCCACGGTCAGGGACTGGCGGTCGCTGACGGCCGGGGCGCCGTTCTGGCGGGTGGAACCGGTCGCGTGCGGGGTCTTCTTCTGGTACTCCGTCATGGAACTCTCCTTCGTCGATCGACGTCGGCCGCGCACCGATCGGCGCGGTGGGCGGCGTCACCCCCGATCTTGGCATATTTCTGAATCAGTCAAAAGAACCGGGTGCCGGGGTCGGTCGCCGGGGCCGCGGGCCGCCGTCGCGCAGGCCCGACGACGGCGCCTGGTCACTAGGATGGAGGGCACCGGAGCCTTCCGGCCGCACAGACCCCCGTTCGAAGGGAACCCCCGTGACGCAGACGCCCGACATCAACACCCAGCCCCTCGCCGAGGTGGACCCGGAGATCGCCGCGGCGCTCGCGGACGAGCTCGGCCGCCAGCGGGGCACGCTCGAGATGATCGCCTCGGAGAACTTCGTGCCGCGCGCCATCCTCGAGACGCAGGGCTCGGTGCTGACCAACAAGTACGCGGAGGGCTACCCGGGCCGCCGCTACTACGGCGGCTGCGAGTTCGTGGACGTGGCCGAGAACCTGGCCATCCAGCGCGCCAAGGACCTGTTCGGCGCCGAGCACGCCAACGTCCAGCCGCACGCCGGCGCCCAGGCCAACGTGGCCGTGATGACCTCGCTGCTGGACCACGGGGACACGATGATGGGCCTGTCCCTGGCGCACGGCGGCCACCTGACGCACGGCATGAAGCTGAACTTCTCCGGCAAGAACTACAGCATCGCCGCGTACGAGGTGGAGCCGGACACCCACCGCATCGACATGGACAAGGTGCGCGAGAAGGCCCTCGAGGCCCGGCCGAAGGTGATCGTGGCCGGCTGGTCCGCCTACCCCCGTCAGCTCGACTTCGCCGCCTTCCGCTCGATCGCGGACGAGGTCGGCGCCAGGCTCTGGGTGGACATGGCCCACTTCGCCGGCCTCGTGGCCGCCGGCCTGCACCCGAACCCGGTGCCGCACGCCGACGTCGTCTCCTCCACCGTGCACAAGACCCTCGCCGGCCCCCGTTCGGGCTTCATCCTCTCCACCGAGGAGCTGAAGAAGAAGATCGACTCCGCCGTGTTCCCGGGCCAGCAGGGCGGCCCGCTGATGCACGCGATCGCGGGCAAGGCCGTGGCCTTCAAGATCGCCGGCTCCGCGGACTTCAAGGAGAAGCAGGAGCGCACCCTGGCCGGCGCGCAGATCCTGGCCGAGCGCCTGACCGCCCCGGACATGGCCGAGCACGGCATCTCGGTGCTCACCGGCGGCACGGACGTGCACCTCGTCCTGGTGGACCTGCGCGAGTCCCAGCTGGACGGCAGGCAGGGCGAGGACATCCTGCACGAGGTCGGCATCACCGTGAACCGCAACTCGGTGCCGTGGGACCCGCGTCCGCCGATGACCACCTCCGGCCTGCGCATCGGCACCCCCGCGCTGGCCTCCCGCGGCTTCGGCGAGGCCGAGTTCCGCGAGGTGTCCGACGTCATCGCCGAGGCGCTGAAGCCGAGCCCGGACGTGGAGGCGCTGCGCGCCCGCGTCGTGAAGCTCACCGAGGACTTCCCGCTGTACGACGGCCTCGAGGGCTGGTGAGCCGGCGATGACCGCGAAGGTCCTGGACGGCAAGGCCACCGCCGCCGCGATCAAGGAGGAGCTGCGCGGCCGCGTGGCCGCCCTCGCCGAGCGCGGGCACACCCCCGGCCTCGGCACCCTGCTCGTGGGTGAGGACGCCGGCTCGCAGAAGTATGTGGCGGGCAAGCACCGCGACTGCGCCGAGGTGGGCATCGAGTCCATCCAGCGTGAGCTGCCCGCGGACGCGACGGAGGAGCAGATCCTCGACGTCGTGCGCGAGCTGAACGAGGACCCGGCCTGCACGGGCTACATCGTCCAGCTGCCGCTGCCGAAGCACGTGGACACCCAGAAGGTGCTCGAGGCCATCGACCCGGACAAGGACGCGGACGGCCTGCACCCCATGAACCTGGGGCGGCTCGTGGCCTCGGTCGGCGGCGAGCTGGACTCGCCGCTGCCGTGCACCCCGGCCGGCTGCGTCGAGCTGCTGCGCCACCACGGTGTGGGGCTGGCCGGCAAGCACGTGCTCGTGATCGGCCGCGGCGTGACCATCGGCCGGCCCGCCGGCCTCGTGTTCACCCGCCGCGAGGTCAACGCCACCGTGACCCTGGCCCACACCGGCACCACGAACCTCGACGAGCTGCTGGCGAGCGCCGACGTCGTGATCGCCGCCGCCGGCTCCGCCCACATGGTGAAGCCGGAGCAGGTCAAGGAGGGCGTGATCGTCCTGGACGTGGGCGTCTCCCGCGTGACCGGGGAGGACGGGACGTCGCGCGTCCTGGGCGACGTGGACCCGGCCGTGAAGGAGAAGGCGGCCTGGATGGCGCCGAACCCGGGCGGCGTCGGGCCGATGACCCGCGTCATGCTGCTGGCGAACGTCGTCGAGGCCGCCGAGCGTGCCGCCGACGGCGAGGACTGGGCCGGGGAGCGGGCCGGAGCCTGACCTCTCCCACTCCCGCGACCAACCCTGCGATATGGCCCCCATCCACCCCGGATGGGGGCCATATCGCAGGGTTCGTCGCCGAGGGGGCGGCGCGCGTCCGGGCGGGTGGTGCGTCTATGCTGTCGCCTTGTGAGTCACACCACTCTGCACGCGTCCCCCGGCGGCGCCTCCGTCATCCGTGCCCGTGGGCTGCGCAAGCAGTACGGCGAGTTCCACGCCGTGAAGGGCATCGACCTGGACGTGCGTCCCGGCGAGTGCTTCGGCCTGCTCGGCCCCAACGGCGCGGGCAAGTCCACCACCATGCGCATGCTCGCGGGCACCTCGCAGCGCACCGCGGGCGAGCTGACCATCCTGGGCATCGACCCGGAGGAGGACGGGCCGGCCGTCCGTGCGCGCCTGGGCGTGGTGCCGCAGCAGGACAACCTGGACGAGGAGCTCACCGCCCGGGAGAACATCCTGATCTACGGCCGCTACTTCGGCCTGCCCTACTCATACCTGCGGCCCAAGGCCGAGGAGCTGCTGGCCTTCGCCCAGCTCACCGAGAAGGCGGACGCCAAGGTCACCGACCTCTCCGGCGGCATGAAGCGCCGGCTCGTGATCGCCCGCGCCCTGGTCAACGAGCCGGCCCTCTTCCTCCTCGACGAGCCCACCACGGGCCTGGACCCGCAGGCCCGCCACATCCTGTGGGACCGCCTCTACCG
Source organism: Micrococcus sp. Mcc89 (assembly GCF_024519795.1). Lineage (NCBI taxonomy): Bacteria > Bacillati > Actinomycetota > Actinomycetes > Micrococcales > Micrococcaceae > Micrococcus > Micrococcus sp. Mcc89. The sequence goes on from NZ_JALJRI010000042.1 coordinate 54,245, forward strand.
GCTCAAGGAACGCGGCACCACGCTGCTGCTGACCACGCACCACATGGACGAGGCGGAGCAGCTGTGCGACCGGCTCGTCGTGGTCGACGGCGGCGAGATCATGGCCGCCGGCACCCCCGCCGAGCTCATCCGCGAGCACGCCTCCCGTGAGGTCCTTGAGGCGCGCTTCGGCGCGGACCGCAACGAGGCCGCGGCCCGCACCGTCCAGGCCCACGCGGGTGACGGCGTCGTGCACCGCGTCGAGGTCCTCCCGGACCGCGTCCTCGTCTACGCCCGACGCGCGGACGACCTGCACGACGTCGTGCAGCGCCTCGTCGACGAGGGCGCCCTGCCCGCCCCCGCCACCACGCTGACCCGCCGCGCGAGCCTCGAGGACGTGTTCCTCATCCTCACCGGCCGCACCCTGGTGGACTGACCCGTGCCGTCCCCCACCACGACGACGACCCCCGGCCCCGCCTCGCCCGGCCCGCGGTCCGGGACCTCGGCTCCGTCCGCCACGCCCGCCGAGCCGCTGCGCCCGCCGGTCACCGCGGCGGCGTCCGCGGAGCGTGTGAGGCGCCGCGGCGTCCTGCTCTACGCCGAACACCAGCTGCGGAACATGCGTCGCTACGGCGCGGTGCTGCTCGTCGGGGCGCTCGGCGAGCCCGTGCTCTACCTGCTGGCCATGGGCCTGGGCCTGGCCCAGCTCATGGGCGGGGGGATGCCGCAGGACGCCCTGGGCGGGGTCTCCTACGTCGCGTTCATCGCCCCGGCGCTGCTGGCCTCGGGCGCGCTGATGACCGCGTCCGTCGAGTTCTCCTACCCGGTGATGGGCGGGTTCCAGTGGCAGCGCACGTACTACGCGGCGCAGGCCACTCCGCTGTCTCCGGCGCAGATCGCCCTGGGCCACCTCGCGGCCGTGAGCCTGCGGTTCGTGTTCCAGGCCGCCGTGTTCCTGCTGGTGATGCTGGCGTTCGGCGTGGTCTCGAGCCCGTGGGCGTGGGTGCAGGTCCTCACCGCCACGCTCGGCGGGCTCGCCGTCGGCGCGCCGATCATGGCGTTCGCGGCCTCCTTGCAGGAGGACAAGGGCCAGTTCGCCACCCTGCAGCGGCTCGTGGTCATGCCCCTGTTCCTGTTCTCCGCCACCTTCTACCCGCTCGAGGCGCTGCCGGTGTGGCTGCGCTGGATCGGCTGGCTCTCCCCGCAGTGGCATGCCGCCCAGCTCGGCCGCGTGCTCTCCTACGGGATGGCCGAGCCGGTCTGGCTCACCGTGGTGCACGTGGCGTTCCTGCTGGCCCTCGCGCTGGGCGGGGCCTGGCTCGCGGTGCGGATCTACACGCGCCGCCTCGGCTGGGTCCGCGGCACCCCGGACCGCGACGCCGTCACGGTCGCCCGTCGGGACCGTGCCCCGCGCCTGGGCCGCCGTGCCGCGCGCACCGGGGCCGCCCGCGCCGACGTCGCACCCGCCGCCCCGCAGGCGGGCCCGGCCGCGCCGTCGTCGTCGGTGGTGCGGGAACACGCCGTCGCCGTGCCGCCCATGCCCGAGATCCCCGTGCGCCGCGGCCCGCTGGCCGGCGCGTACTCGGGCAACGTGCGCGCGGTGATGGAGCGGGCGTTCCTGTCCCTGAAGTCCAACAACTGGGTGGTGTTCTTCTCCGGGTTCTTCGAGCCCGTGCTCTACCTGGCCTCCCTGGGGCTGGGGCTCGGTGCGCTGGTCGGCGACGTGGCCGGCCCGGATGGCACCCCCGTCCCGTACGGCATGTACCTCGCCCCCGCACTGCTGGCGGTCTCGGCGATGAACGGCGCCATCTACGACTCCACGTGGAACGTGTTCTTCAAGCTGCGCTACGCGAAGACGTACCAGACCATGCTCTCCACGCGGCTGGGCCCGCTGGACGTGGCCCTCGGGGAGATCGCGATGGCGCTGCTGCGCGGGCTGATCTACGCGGTCGGCTTCCTGATCGTCATGACCGTGGCCGGGCTCGTCACCTCGTGGACGGCGCTGCTCATGATCCCCGGCGCCCTGCTCGTGGCGCTGGGCTTCGCCTCCCTCGGCATGGCGGTGACGAGCTGGATGAAGACGTTCCAGCACATGGACTGGATCCAGATCGTGCTGATGCCCATGTTCCTGTTCTCGGCCACGTTCTTCCCGCTCGCGGTCTACCCGGAGCCGATCCAGTGGGTGATCCGCGTGTTCCCGCTGTGGCACGCGGTGGAGATGATGCGTGCGCTCGCGGTGGGCGTGCTGAGCTGGGCGACCGCCGGCCACGTCCTCTACTTCGTGGTGATGGCCGGCGTCGGGGTGTGGCTCGCCGCCCGCCGGCTCGGCGCGCTGTTCCTGCGCTGAGGCCCCCGCGGGCCGGTCAGGCCGCGCGCACCGCGCGGCGCCGCCGGACCACGTCCAGGGCCGCGACCACGGCGGTGAGCGCCCAGCACACGGCCACCATGCCCATGGCGGTCGAGGCCGCGTGCGCGTACGCCGCGGCCGACGGTGGCCCGGCGCTCTCGGCTGCGGCGCCGGCCAGGGCCGCGAAGAACGCGCCCGTCACCACGGACAGGCCCAGGGCGGTGCCGAGGCGCTGCGCCGTCTGGGCGACGCCGCCGGCCGCCCCCGCCTCGTGGCCGGCGACGTCGTCCATCATCAGCACCTGCGTGCTGGTGAGCAGCAGGGCCTGCGAGGCCGACTGCACGATCAGCCCCACCCCCACGATCCACGGCGACCACGCGCCGGCTGCGCTGCGCTCGAACGCGAGCGCGAGCACCCCCAGCGACACGAGGCCCACCAGAGCGCCGAGCAGCACGAGCACGGGCCCGCGCCGCTGCACCATCGAGCCCACCCACGGGGACAGAGAGGCCACGACGACGGCGCCGGGCAGACCCACGAGGCCGGCCTCGAGCGGCGTGAACCCCATGCCGCGCTGCAGGAAGATCGCCACGATCGCGAACACCGCCGGCATGGTGGCCAGGTAGATCGTGGACTCGAGCGCGCCGATCGTGAAGGACGGCCGCCGGAACAGGGCCGGGTCCACCATGGGCTGCACGCCGGTGGCCGACGCCCGGGCCTTCACGCGCTTCTCCCACAGCCACCACGCCGTCACGAGCGCGGCGGCGAGCACCAGCAGCCAGGCGGTGCCCGGGACGATGAACGGCACCATGAGGCTCACCCCGCCGGCGCCGAGCAGCAGGGCGCCCACCGGGTCGAGCGCGGCGATCCCGCGTGGTCCGGGGGCGGGGGGCAGGCCGTGCACGCGGGTGGGCGGCGGCAGCCAGAGGGCGCCCATCGCGACGGCGGCCAGGCCCACGGGCACGTTCATGAGGAACGTGGAGCGCCAGCCCCACTCGGGGCCGAACGCGCCGAGGAACAGCCCGCCGAGCAGGGGCCCCACGGCCACGCCGAGGCCCACCACGGTGCCGAAGAGTCCGTAGGCCCGCCCGCGGGCGCGGCCGTGGAAGTTCGACTGGATGAACCCGATGACCTGGGGGTTGAACACACCCGCGCCCAGGCCCGTGAGCAGGCGCCCGGCATTGAGCAGCAGGGTGTCCCCGGCCAGGCCGGAGAGCAGGGAGCCGAGCATGTACAGCGTGATGCCCGCCAGGAACAGGCTCTTGCGGCCCCACAGGTCGCCGGCGCGGCCCGCTGCCACGAGCACGGTGCCGAACGTCAGCGTGTACCCCGCCAGCACCCACTGCAGATCCGCGCTCGTGGCGTCCAGGCCCGACTCGATGGCCGGCAGCGCCACGTTCACCACGGACACGCTCATCAACGCGAGGAAGAGCGGCATGAGCAGTGCGGTGAGGATGCGGCGCTGGTCAGGGGTGAAGGCCCCGGACGCGGGGTCGGCGGGGCGCGGGGGGCGGGGGGTCATCGCCTCAGGATAGGTGCCGACGCGGGCCGCCCGATTCGGAGCGCACCCCACGATGCGGGATGATGGAGGGCAGACCCCACGAGCCCCTCCGGAGGAGCACCCATGTCCCAGTCCCTGACCCCCGGTCCCGACGGCGCGCGCCGCGGCCCCCGCGCCGGCCTGCGCGTGGGATCGCTCGGCTTCGTCGCGATGATCGTCATCCTGATCGTGGCGATCATCTTCGCCGCGAACCAGAACGACGTGATCGGGTGGCTCGTGGTCGCCGTCGCCGCCGGCTGGCTCGTGTTCGCGGTGGTCGTGTACCTGCAGATGCGCCGCGGCGTCCAGGCCGCAGGCCGCAAGGTGGACACCGCCATCCAGAACGCCCGCGCCGACGTCGCCGCCCTGCGCGGCCGGGACACCGACGCCGCCGCCCCCGCGGTGGCCCCGCAGGCGCCGGCCGCGGACCCCCTGCGGGACACCAAGCTGGACCACTCGTTCAAGATCGCCCAGGTGCAGGTGCGCGTGGTGCGCGAGCAGCTCGCCGCGGGCGCGGGCATGGACCGCGAGATGGTGGACCGCGCCCTGGAGACCATCGACATCACGGCCTCCAACGCCCGCGACATGATCAAGGAGTCCCGGGCCGGCGGCGCCGAGGGCCCGGTGGGCGGGACGGTGATCGGCTGATGACGGCGCTGCCCGAGAAGGACCCCGTCACCGGGACGTACCCCGAGCCCGCCGAGGGCGAGCCCGTGGTGCACGCCCACGCCGGGGCGCCCAAGGCCGACGGCGCCGTGCGCGTGGCCACCGTGAACGTCAACGGCATCCGCGCCTCGCACCGCAAGGGGATGCGGGAGTGGTTCGCCGGCCGCGGCGTGGACGTGCTCACCCTCCAGGAGGTGCGCGCCCCCGCGGACGTCACGGCGCAGCTGGTCCGCGAGATCGTGGGCGAGGACTGGGACGAGGTGCACCTGGCGGACGCCGTGGCCGCCGCCAAGGGGCGGGCCGGCGTCGCGATCGCCTCGCGGTTCCCGCTCGGCGAGGTCCGCACCGGCATCGCCGACGCCGACGGATACTTCGACGACGCCGGCCGCTGGATCGAGGCCGACCTGCGCCTGCCGGACGGCTCGCCGCTGACCGTGGTCTCCGCGTACGTGCACTCGGGCGAGGTCGACACCCCGAAGCAGGTGGACAAGTACCGGTTCCTCGACGAGATGGTCCGCCGCCTCTCCGAGCTGGCTGCGGGGGAGGGGCACGCCCTCGTCACGGGCGACCTCAACGTGGGCCACACCGAGCTGGACATCAAGAACTGGAAGGGCAACGTGAAGAAGGCCGGCTTCCTGCCCGAGGAGCGCGCCTACTTCGACCGGTTCTTGGGCGAGCTCGGCTTCACGGACGTGCACCGCGCCCTCGCCGGGCCGGTGCCGGGCCCGTACACGTGGTGGTCCATGCGCGGCAAGGCCTTCGACAACGACGCCGGGTGGCGCATCGACTACCACATGGCGACCGCGGGCCTGGCCGAGCGGGCGACGACCGCCGTCGTGGACCGCGCCCCCAGCTGGGGCACCCGCTTCTCCGACCACGCCCCGCTCGTGGTCGACTACCAGTTCTGACCGTGCAGGAGAGACCCGAGGCTGAGATGACCATGAAGAAGAACTCCGTGCAGGACGTCCTGGCCCAGGACGCCGCCGCCACCGCCCACCTGGCCGGCGCGTCCGCCCGGCACCGCGTGCTCTCCGGCATGCAGCCCTCGGCGGACTCCCTCCACCTGGGCAACTACCTCGGCGCCCTCGTGAACTGGGAGCGCACCCAGGCCGACTTCGAGGCGTTCTTCTTCATCCCCGACCTGCACGCCATCACCGTGCCGCAGGACCCGGCCGCGCTCGCGGAGCGCACGCGGGTGGCCGCCGCGCAGTTCATCGCCGGCGGCATCGACCCCGAGCGCTCCACGCTGTTCGTCCAGTCCCAGGTGCCCGAGCACACGCAGTTGGCGTGGGTGCTGACCTGCATGACCGGCATGGGCGAGGCCATGCGCATGACCCAGTTCAAGGACAAGTCCGCCAAGCAGGGCGCGGACGCGGCCGGGGTCGGCCTGCTCGCGTACCCCATGCTCATGGCCGCGGACATCCTGCTCTACCAGCCGCATGGCGTGCCCGTGGGCGACGACCAGCGCCAGCACGTGGAGCTCACCCGCGACCTCGCCCAGCGCTTCAACCACCGCTACGGCGAGACGTTCGTGGTCCCGACCGGCTTCTACCCGGAGACCGGCGCGCGCATCTACGACCTGCAGGACCCCACGTCGAAGATGTCCAAGTCCGCGGCGTCCCCGAACGGGCTCATCAACATCCTCGAGGAGCCGAAGAAGACCGCCAAGAAGATCAAGTCCGCGGTCACCGACGACGGCACTGAGGTGCGCTTCGACCGTGAGCTCAAGCCCGGCGTCTCCAACCTGCTGACCATCCTCTCCGCGGTGTCCGGCACACCGATCCCGCAGCTCGAGGAGGAGTTCGTCGGCAAGATGTATGGGCACCTCAAGGTCGCGGTGGCGGACGCCGTCGTCGAGCGCCTGGCCCCCGTGCGCGAGCGCGCCCTCGCGCTGCTGGACGACCCCGCCGAGCTGGACCGCATCCTCGCCGCCGGCGCCGAGAAGGCCCGCGCCGTGGCCACGCCCGTGCTCGAGGACGTCTACGCCAAGGTCGGCTTCCTGCCGCCGCTGCGCTGAGCCGGACCGCACCGGCCCCCCGACGACGGCCCGCGTCCCCGACCTGCGGGGGACGCGGGCCGTCGTGTTTCTCCGACTCGAGGTGGATGCGACGGCGCGTGCGCGGCTGACAGGATGGAGGCACCGCCCCCGCTCCTGCCGCAGCGGGGGCGAGCCCCACCGACAGAGGAGTGCCGGAGCCATGTCCACCGCGGTCCCCATCCCCGCCGTCGCCGAGGTCCCGCCCGGCGCCGAACCCGTCCTGGAGACGGAGAACCTCGTCAAGGTCTACGGCCGCGGGGCGTCCCGCTTCGACGCACTGAAGGGCATCACCCTGCAGATCCAGCGCGGCGAGTCCCTGGCCGTCGTCGGCAAGTCCGGCTCCGGCAAGTCCACCCTGATGCACCTGCTGGCGCTGCTGGACCAGCCCTCCGCCGGCGTCGTCGCGATGGACGGCCGTCCCGTCTCCCAGCTCAAGGCCGCGGAGATCTCCCAGCTGCGCAACGAGCGGTTCGGCTTCGTGTTCCAGCAGTTCTTCCTGAACCCGAACCAGACGGTCCTGGAGAACACCGTGCTGCCGCTGAAGATCGCTGGCGTGGGCCGGGCCGAGCGCGCCCGCCGCGGCATGGCGGTGCTCGAGCGGCTCGAGCTCGCGGACAAGGCGAAGAACAAGGCCACGGACCTCTCCGGCGGCCAGAAGCAGCGCGTGTGCATCGCGCGCGCGCTCGTGAACAACCCGACGGTGCTGTTCGCGGACGAGCCCACGGGCAACCTGGACTCCGTGACCTCGGCGGCCGTGGAGGACATCCTCTTCGGCCTGCACCGCGACGAGGGCATCACCCTCGTGGTGGTCACGCACGACGACGACCTGGCCGCGAAGTGTGACCGTCGCGTCGAGCTGCAGGACGGCGTGGTCATCGCCGACGAGCGCGTCGGCACCGAGCGGGACGGAGCGCGGGCATGAAGGTCACCGACGTCGCGGGCACGGCGCTCGCCAACACGATGCGCTCCAAGCTGCGCACCTTCCTCACCGTCGTCGCGATCGTGATCGGCGCATTCACGCTGACCCTCACCACGGGGCTCGGCGCGGGCATCAACAAGTACGTGGACAACGTGGTCGAGGGCTTCGGCAAGCCCGGCGAGCTGACCGTGATGAAGCAGCAGGACATGTCCTCGGCCGGCGCGGCGAGCGGCTCGCCCCAGGAGTACACGGAGCAGGACGCCGCCGGCGGCGAGATGTTCGGCATGCCACTGCTCACCCAGGAGGACCTCGCCGCGATCGAGGACACCGAGCACGTCACCGAGGTGAAGACCTATCGGGTGGCCGAGCCGGAGTACATCCAGGGCCCGGACGACCGCAAGTGGCAGACCGGCTTCATGGGCAGCTCCGGTGAGATCGACATGCTCACCTTCTCCGCCGGCCGTGCCCCCGAGGCCGGCGCCGCGGAGATCGTCATGCCCGAGTCGTGGGTGGAGGACCTGGGCGCCGGCGACGCCGAGGACCTGGTCGGCACGGAGCTGACCGTCGTGGCGGCGACCCCGCTGCAGGAGCAGAAGTCCGTGAAGGCCACCGTGGTCGGTGTGACGAAGGCGGCCGCGTCCGGTGCGGGCACCGCCCCGACGCCGTCGGAGTCGCTGGAGCAGGCGATCTACGACATCACGACGGAGGGCCTGCCGGAGTCGCAGCGGAACACCTACTTCCAGGCCACGGCGATCGTGGAGGACCCGGAGGCGAACGAGGACGCCGTGAAGCAGGCGCTGGCCGACCAGGGCCTGCTGGCGCAGACCCTCGAGGAGCAGCTCGGCGTGATCCGCGGCATCATCGACGCCGTCACGTGGGTGCTCACCGGCTTCGCACTCATCGCACTGCTCGCCGCCAGCTTCGGCATCATCAACACCCTGCTCATGGCGGTGCAGGAGCGCACCCGGGAGATCGGCCTCATGAAGGCCCTCGGCATGACCGGCGGGAAGATCTTCGGCCTGTTCACCATGGAGGCCGTCGTGATCGGCCTGCTCGGCTCGCTGATCGGCATCGGCCTGGGCGTCGCCGTCGGACTCATCGCGAACCAGGTGCTGACCACCGGCCCCCTCAGCGGCGTCACCGGCCTGGTCCTGTTCGCGGTCAACCCCCTCGCCCTGCTGCTGATCCTGCTGCTGATCGTGGCCATCGCGTTCATCGCCGGCACCTTGCCCGCCCTGCGTGCGGCCCGGAAGGATCCCATCGAGGCACTGCGACACGAGTGATCCTGCCGCCGCGCCCGTCATCACCATCACCGTCACCCACGACACCGAGGAGCTCACCATGACCACCGATCGACCGAACCCGGACCCGAACCCGGAGCAGCCCGCCGCGGGCGGCCCCGGCCCGTACCCGGGCCAGAACCCCGCATACGGCCAGCCCGCCGCGGGCTCCCGCTACGGCACGCAGCCCTACGCGGCCCCGGGCTACGGCGCCCAGCCGGGCAGCCCGTACGGCATCGTCCCGGAGCCGGCCGCGTTCCCCGCGCTCCTGACGCTGACGCTCACGTCGCTCGCGCTGTACGTGCTGTCCTCCCTGCCGGCCCTGTTCGGCGGCGAGGAGAGCATCGAACGCATGCGGGACTCCCTTCGCCAGAGCGGCCTCACCCCCGAGCAGGTGGAGGAGATCGCGCCTGTCGTGGGCGCCTCCGTGACGGTGGGCACGATCATCGTCCTGCTCATCGGCGTGGCCCTGTACGCCCTGGTGTACTTCAACCTCCGCGGGGCCAAGAACTGGGCCCGCATCCTCGGCATCGTCGTCGCGATCCTGGGCACCCTCAGCGCCGTCGGCGGCATCTTCTCCTTCGTGACCTACCCCGGCATCGGCGGCGTGCTGGCCTCCGTGCTCAGCCTGGCGCTGGTGATCGTGAACATCCTGTGGCTGGTCAAGGCCTTCAACCCGCAGGTCGCGGCCTACACCCGTCAGGGCCGCCGCGCCTGACCCCGACGCCGTTCGCCGGCGGCGAGTCCTGGGTCGCCAGCCCTCGCCCCGGCGTCGGCCAGCGGAGACCATGGCGACATGGCCTCCGATCATCGACCCCCGCATCCCGTGTCCCCCGACTCCGACGACCTGGACGGCGGCGGGCGGCCCGTGGTGGGTCCGGACGAAGCGCGGCGGCGCATCGCCGGGCACTCCGGCCCGGACGCCCGCCCGCTCATCCGCCCCGATGCCCGCACCCCCGGCGTGTTCCGGGCGCTGCTCGGGCTCACGGTCGCGTCCGCGGTCCTCTACGCCGCGTCGATCCTGCGGAACCTCCTCCCGGGCGCGGCCCAGGACATCGCGGACTCGCTGCCCGAGGGCGGCGCGCAGTCGCCCGCGATGACCGCCGAGGCCATCGAGGGCGCCCTCACCGGCAGTGTCTGGTTCGCGACCCTGCTGGGTCTGGCGGTCTACGCGATCGTCCTCGTCGGCCTGACCCGGCACAGCAACACGGCGCGCATCATGGGTGCCCTGTTCGCCTCGATCGCCATCTTCGTGACGCTGCTGGGGGCCATCCGCCTGTTCGTCTTCCCCGCCGGGGACGTGGTGCTGCCCCTGGTCCTGGGCGGGCTGTTCGCGCTCGTGAACGCGGCCTGGCTCGTGTGCGCCTTCAACCCGGGCCTCGCAACGACCTTCCTGCGCCGCCGGGCATGATGGGGGCATGCACCCCCTCGACGACGATCCCCACGAGACCACGGACCCCGCCCCCGATCTCGCGTCGCTGCGTCCCCTGCGCCTGTTCCAGACCGTCACGGCCGTCACGGGCGCACTGAGCGCGGCCGGCGTGGGGGGCGTGCTCGCGCTGCAGTCGACGCCCGGCTACGCCCGCGCCGTGCTGGAGGCGCGCTCCTGGGGCGCGAGCGAGGTCACCGACGCCGACGTCGCCGCGTTCCTCACCCCGGCGGGGGCGTGGCCGGTGGCCGCCGCGGCGGTGGTCGTCCTGACCCTGGTGCTCCTGGCCGGCATCACCCGCCGCATCCGGGCCGTGCGCCCCGTGGGGAGCGTGCTCGTGGTGCTGGGGATGCTCACGGCGGCCTTCTGTCAAGGGCCATTGAGTTCTGCCCATAGGCGGCCAGTGTTTCTTCCCGCTGGT
>NZ_JALJRI010000043.1:0-251 GCF_024519795.1 Micrococcus sp. Mcc89
ACATCAATGAATGGTGCCAGTGGTGGTGCCGGCAGTGCTCGAGTACGTCATGCCTTTGCGGGTGTGGTTGGAATGGGTGGTGTTGGTGGCTGCGAGCTGGTGTTGGCACACTGTTGGGTCCTGGAACAGCAGGCACCCTGGCCTTGGGGTTGGGGTTGTTGTTTCTGGTCTCCGTATCTTGTGAAGCTGGCCTTGTGGGTTGGTGGATGGGGTGTGGGTTGTTGTTTGAGAACTGCATAGTGGACGCGAGC
>NZ_JALJRI010000044.1:0-16747 GCF_024519795.1 Micrococcus sp. Mcc89
GCTCCTCCGGCCTCGTTGGCCCCGGTGCGTGTCAACAACGTCATGCCCTCCTACAACTAGGGTGGGCGCAGGCCCGGGATCCGACCCCGACCGCCCGGTCGTCTCACGATGTGACGCTTTATCTCACATTGCGAGACAGGCGGGTGGTCGATGGCGGACGGGGCGCACGGCTGTCGATACTGAGACCACCCCGAAGGACCCGGCGGCCCGTGTCCCCACCTCAGACTCCGCCACGCCGGCCCGATCCGTCATCGACGCGGCCACGGTCCCCGACGCCCGACGGATCCGAACGACGACCGTCCGACGCCCCCGCGACGGACACGCAGCGACGAACGCAGTGAGGTGACCCCATGAGCACGACCCCCCGCGACGCCCGCGCGGCGGTCCCGCAGGTCCCGACGCCGGCCTCCCGCCCGACGGAGACCGCCCGGGTCCAGGAGCGCCGTCCGGCCCCCCGGCCCGAGATCGTCGAGCCGCGGGTGCCCGGCGAGGGCTCCCGCGTCGAGCCGACCCGGATGACCGGCTCCGAGGGCATCATCCGCTCCCTGGAGGAGCTGGGGGTCACGGACGTGTTCGGGCTGCCCGGCGGCGCCATCCTGCCGACCTACGACCCGCTCATGGACTCCGATCGGATCCGCCACATCCTGGTGCGCCACGAGCAGGGTGCCGGTCACGCGGCGCAGGGCTACCACCTGGCCACCGGCAAGGTCGGCGTGGCCATCGCCACCTCCGGTCCCGGCGCCACCAACCTGGTGACCGCCATCGCGGACGCCCACATGGACTCCCAGGCGGTCGTGTTCATCACCGGCCAGGTCTCCTCCGCCGCGATCGGCACGGATGCCTTCCAGGAGGCGGACATCGTGGGCATCACGATGCCCATCACCAAGCACTCCCGGCTCGTGACCCGGCCCGAGGACGTCCCCCAGGCCCTCGCCGAGGCGTTCCACATCGCCGCCACGGGCCGGCCCGGGCCCGTGCTCGTGGACGTCACCAAGGACGCCCAGCAGGGCGAGTTCGAGTTCGCGTGGCCGCCCCGGATCGACCTGCCCGGCTACCGCCCCGTCCTGCGCGGCCACCCCCGGCAGATCCGCGAGGCCGCTCGGCTGATCCGCGAGGCCCGGCGCCCCGTGCTGTATGCGGGCGGCGGCGTGGCCCGCGGCGAGGCCCACGAGGAGCTGCGCGCCCTCGCCGAGCTCACGGGCGCCCCGGTGGTCACCACCCTCACCGCCCGCGGCGTCTTCCCCGACTCGCACCCCCAGCACCTGGGCATGCCGGGCATGCACGGCGGCGTCCCCGCCGTGGCCGCGCTCCAGCAGGCCGACCTGCTGATCACGCTCGGCGCCCGCTTCGACGACCGCGTGACCGGTCACCTGCCCTCGTTCGCCCCCGGCGCCCGCGTGATCCACGCGGACATCGACCCGGCCGAGATCTCCAAGAACCGCACCGCGGACGTGCCGATCGTCGGCCACGTCAAGGAGATCATCCCGGACCTGGTGGCCGAGCTCGCGACGGACCCCGAGGCGCTGCCCGACCTCGCCGACTGGTGGGCGGTGCTGCGGCGCCTGCAGGACACCTACCCGATGGGCTGGACCGAGACCGAGGACGGCCTCCTCGCGCCCCAGGAGGTGATCTCGCGTCTGTCGGCCCTGTCCGGTCCCGAGGCCACCTACGTGGCCGGCGTCGGCCAGCACCAGATGTGGGCCAGCCAGTTCGTCGCCTACGAGCGTCCGCGCCAGTGGCTCAACTCGGCCGGCCTCGGAACGATGGGCTTCGCCGTCCCCGCCGCGATGGGGGCGCAGGTGGGCGAACCCGACCGCGTGGTCTGGGCCATCGACGGCGACGGCTGCTTCCAGATGACCAACCAGGAGCTCGCCACGTGCGTGATCAACCGCATCCCCATCAAGATCGCGGTGATCAACAACTCCTCGCTGGGCATGGTGCGCCAGTGGCAGACCCTCTTCTACGACGGGCGCTACTCGAACACGGACCTGAACACGGGCCATGACACCGCCCGGGTGCCGGACTTCGTCAAGCTCGCCGACGCCTACGGCGCCGCGGGCCTGCGCTGCGACCGCCGGGAGGACCTGGACGACACCATCCGGCAGGCCCTCGCCATCGACGACCGCCCCGTGATCGTGGACTTCGTGGTCTCCCGCGACGCCATGGTCTGGCCGATGGTCCCCGCGGGGGTCAGCAACGACGCGATCCAGGTGGCCCGGGGCATGACGCCCGACTGGGACCAGGAAGACTGAGGAGGGCAACCGATGGAACGCCACACCCTGTCCGTGCTCGTCGAGGACGTGCCCGGCACCCTGACCCGCGTGGCCGGCCTCTTCGCCCGGCGCGCGTTCAACATCCACTCGCTGGCCGTGGGCGTCACGGAGGTCGAGGGCCTGTCCCGGATCACCGTGGTCGTCGACGCCGACACGGACCTGCTCGAGCAGGTCACCAAGCAGCTGAACAAGCTGATCAACGTGATCAAGGTCGTCGAGCTCACGCCCGACTCCTCCGTTCAGCGCGACCACCTGCTCGTCAAGGTGCGCGCCGATGCCGCCACCCGCGGTCAGGTCGTCCAGGCGGCCGACCTGTTCCGCGCCCACGTCGTCGACGTGGCCCCGGAGTCCCTGACCCTCGAGGCCACCGGCACCCGTGACAAGCTCGAGGCCTTCCTCGAGATGATGGAGCCCTACGGCGTGCGTGAGCTCGTCCGCTCGGGCACCCTCGCCCTCGCCCGGGGGCCGCGGTCCATGACCGACCGCGCCCTGGCCCGCTGACCCGTCCCGATCCACCCATCCCGTGAGGAGAACAGCATGACCGTGAAGAAGTTCTACGACGACGACGCCGACCTGTCGATCATCCAGGGCCGCACCGTGGCCGTCATCGGCTACGGCTCCCAGGGCCACGCCCACGCCCTGTCGCTGCGCGACTCCGGCGTGGACGTGCGCATCGGCCTCGCCGAGGGCTCCAAGTCCCGCGCCAAAGCCGAGGCCGAGGGCCTGCGCGTCGTCGACGTCGCCACCGCCGCCGCCGAGGCCGACCTGATCATGATCCTCACCCCGGACCAGGTCCAGGCCGACGTGTACGAGCAGCACATCGCCGGCAACCTGCAGGAGGGCGACGCCCTCTTCTTCGCGCACGGCTTCAACGTGCGCTTCGGCTACATCCAGGCCCCCGAGGGCGTCGACGTCGCCCTGGTCGCCCCCAAGGGCCCGGGCCACGTGGTGCGCCGCGAGTTCGAGGCCGGCCGCGGCGTGCCCGCGCTGATCGCCGTCGAGAAGGACGCCTCCGGCCAGGCCCACGCCCTCGCCCTGTCCTACGCCAAGGCCGTGGGCGGCACCCGCGCCGGCGTCATCGAGACGACCTTCACCGAGGAGACCGAGACCGACCTGTTCGGCGAGCAGGCCGTGCTCTGCGGCGGCGCCTCCCAGCTCGTGCAGTACGGCTTCGAGACCCTCACCGAGGCCGGCTACCAGCCCGAGATCGCCTACTTCGAGGTGCTGCACGAGCTGAAGCTCATCGTCGACCTCATGGTCGAGGGCGGCATCGCCAAGCAGCGCTGGTCCATCTCCGACACCGCGGAGTACGGCGACTACGTCTCCGGCCCCCGCGTCATCACCCCCGACGTGAAGGAGAACATGAAGGCGGTCCTCGCCGACATCCAGTCCGGCGCCTTCGCGCAGCGCTTCATGGACGACCAGAAGGCCGGTGCGCCCGAGTTCAAGGAGCTGCGCGCCCGAGGCGAGGCCCACCCGATCGAGAAGACCGGCCGCGAGCTGCGCCAGATGTTCTCCTGGCTCAAGGACGCGGACGACGACTACACCGAGGGCACTGCGGCCCGCTGAGCCGCCTGAGCCCCCGACGCCGGCCCCGGGCATCGCGCTTCGGGGCCGGCGTCGCATTCCGGCCACGGTCCGGTCACGCGTCTAGGCTCGGACCGGAGCGCGGGCCGGCCCGCCTTCCATCCCACCGCACCACACCTCCAGGAGCACCCGTGAGCGCAGCCCAGCCCGTCGTCCTGATCGCCGAGGAACTCTCGCCCGCCACCGTCGAGGCCCTCGGCCCCGACTTCGAGATCCGCCGCACGGACGGCGCCGACCGCGCCCGCCTCCTCGAGGACCTGCGCGACGTCGACGCGGTGCTGATCCGCTCGGCCACCCAGATGGACGCCGAGGCGATCGCCGCCGCGCCGCAGCTGAAGGTCATCGCGCGCGCCGGCGTCGGACTGGACAACGTGGACGTGCCCGCCGCCACCGAGGCCGGCGTCATGGTCGTCAACGCGCCGACGTCGAACATCATCTCCGCCGCCGAGCTCACCTGCGGCCACATCCTGGCCGCCGCCCGCAACATCGCGGCCGCCCACGGCTCGCTGAAGGCGGGGGAGTGGAAGCGTTCGAAGTACACGGGCGTCGAGCTGTACGGCAAGCGGCTGGGCGTGATCGGCCTGGGCCGCATCGGCGCGCTCGTGGCCGAGCGCATGAAGGCGTTCGGCATGGAGATCCTCGCCTACGACCCCTACGTGACCACCGCCCGCGCGCAGCAGCTCGGCGCGAGCCTCGTCGAGCTGGACGAGCTGCTCGAGCGCGCCGACGTGGTCACGATCCACATGCCCAAGACCCCCGAGACGGTCGGCATGATCGGCGATGAGCAGTTCGCCCGCATGAAGGACACCGCGATCATCGTGAACGTGGCCCGCGGCGGCCTCGTGGACGAGGACGCCCTCGCCCGCGCGCTCGAGGCCGGGACCATCGGGGGTGCCGGCATCGACGTCTTCAGCTCCGAGCCGGCCACGGACCTGGCGTTCTTCGCCCACGACTCCGCCGTCGTCACCCCCCACCTGGGCGCCTCGACCGCCGAGGCCCAGGAGAAGGCGGGCGTCGCCGTCGCCGGCTCCGTGCGCCTGGCCCTCTCCGGCGAGCTCGTGCCGGACGCCGTGAACGTGGCCGGCGGCGCGATCCACGAGGACGTGCGCCCCGGCCTGCCGCTGGCCGAGAAGCTGGGCCGCGTGCTCACCGCGCTGGTGGGCGAGCAGTCCATCACGGCCGTCGAGGTGGAGATCGCCGGTGAGATCGCCGAGCACGACGTCTCCGCGATGCGCCTGGCCGCCCTGAAGGGCGTGTTCACGGACATCGTCTCGGACCAGGTCTCCTACGTGAACGCCCCCGTGCTGGCCGAGCAGCGCGGCGTCGAGTGCCGCCTCACCACCACCGCGGTGTCCGAGTCCTACCGCAACACCGTCACGGTGCGCGCCGCGACCGCGCAGGGCGCCCAGACCGCCGTCACCGGCACACTCACCGGCCCGCGCCAGGTGCAGAAGCTCGTGGGCGTGGACCGGCACGAGCTCGAGGTGCCGCTGGCCGACCACCTGCTCGTGTTCGCCTATCAGGACCGCCCGGGTGTGATCGGCGTCCTGGGCCAGGCCCTCGGGGTGCAGGGCGTGAACATCGCCGGCATGGACGTCTCGCGCGACGACGAGGGCGCCGCCCTGGCCGTGCTGACCCTGGACGGGGCGCTGTCCGGAGACACCGCGGCCACGCTGGCCGCGGCCATCGGCGCCGCCCGTGCGGCCGAGGTGGACCTCTCCGTCTGACCCGTCAACGCCCGGGCGGGCAACGCGGGGCCGGCGCGCGTCGCCCTGTGTTGAGATGGTGTCCATGTCGCGTCCAGCCGAGCCCCGCCCCGCACCCGCCCCGACCGCGCGCGCCGCAGCGGCCCGCCCCGCCACGCCTCCGGGCGTGCAGGGCCGCTGGGCCCGGCGCGCGGCGGGCGGGCTGATCGGCGTCAGTGTCCTGCTCGCCGCCTGGTCGTTCGCCCTCCCCTTCGTGTTCGGGCTGGGCCCGCGGCAGGTGCCGTGGTGGCGCGAGGTCTTCGACGTGAACCACGAGGCCAACCTCACGGCGTGGTGGAGCTCGGGCCTGCTCCTGCTGGGGGCCGCGGGCTTCACCACGGTGGGTCTCGTGCGCCGCGCGCTGGGGGCGGATCGGCGGCGGAGCCTGCTCGCGTGGTTGACCCCCGCGGCCCTGCTGGCGGCCATGAGCTTGGACGAGTCGACGCAGATCCACGAGCAGGCCGGCCAGCTGTGGGAGGTTCTGCCGTTCGCGGGGGAGAACCCGCTGCCCGCGTTCCAGTGGCTGATCCTCGGCGCGCCGGCCGCGATCGTCGTCCTCGGGCTGCTCGCGCTGTGCACCGTCGCCCTGCCCCGCCGGACCCGAGCGCTGACGGTGGCGGGCGGCGCGGTGTTCTTCTTCGGCGCGATCGTCCTCGAGGCGGTGCCGCTCGTCTTCGGGATCGGGCGCAGCACCCTGGCCTACCACGTGGCGACCCACGCGGAGGAGCTGACCGAGATGATCGGGGCGTCCGTGCTCGTGGTGGCCCCGTGGGCCCACCTCCACCTGCGGCCTGCGCCGGGCCATCTGCAGGTGACCGCCGACGGCGTCCCGGACGCCGGCGAGGACGACGTCGTCCTCGGCGCGGGCCCCCGGCCCCGCCGGTAGACTCGACGACTGTGACTGACGCCCGCGCCCCGTACTACCTGACCACGGCCATCTCCTACCCGAACGGCGAGCCGCACATCGGCCACGCCTACGAGTACATCGCCTCGGACGCGATGGCCCGCTTCCAGCGGCTCGACGGGCGGGACGTGCGCTTCCTGACCGGCACGGACGAGCACGGCCAGAAGATGGAGCAGACGGCGCAGCAGCAGGGCCTGAGCGCCCTCGAGCTGGCGACGCGCAACGCCGCCGTCTTCAAGGAGATGGACGACGACGTCCTGGACATCTCCTACGACCGCTTCATCCGCACCACGGACACGGACCACGCCGAGGCCGTCCGCGAGATCTGGCGGCGGATGGAGGCCAACGGGGACATCTACCTCGGCTCCTACGCCGGCTGGTACTCCGTGCGGGACGAACGCTACTTCGGCGAGGACGAGACCGAGGTGGATCAGGACGGGGTGCGCCGCGCCGTCGAGACCGGCACCGAGGTGACGTGGACGGAGGAGGAGTCCTATTTCTTCCGCCTGTCCAAGTACCAGCAGCCGCTGCTGGACCACTACCGCGAGCACCCGGACTTCGCCGCCCCCCGGTACCGCTTCAACGAGGTCATCCGCTTCGTGGAGGCCGGGCTCGAGGACCTGTCCATCTCCCGGACCTCCTTCCAGTGGGGCATCGACCTGCCGGCGCCCGCGGACCCCGACGCCGCCGACGCCGACCGGCGCGCCGACCACGTCACCTACGTCTGGGTCGACGCGTTGACGAACTACCTCACCGGCGCGGGCTGGCCCGCCGAGGACCCGGAGGCGTTCGCGCGCTACTGGCCGGCGGACCTGCACGTGATCGGCAAGGACATCTCCCGGTTCCACTGCATCTTCTGGCCGGCGTTCCTCATGTCGGCCGGCCTCGAGCTGCCGCGCCGCGTCATGATCCACGGCTTCCTGAACAACAACGGGGCCAAGATGTCCAAGTCCCTGGGCAACGTGGTGCACCCGCGGGAATGGGTGGCCCGGTACGGCCTGGACGCCATCCGCTTCTTCCTGCTGCGCGAGTTCCCGTTCGGCGCGGACGGCTCGTACAGCCACGAGGCCGTGGTGAGCCGCAAGAACGCGGACCTGGCCAACAACCTCGGCAACCTCGCCCAGCGCTCGCTGTCCATGGTGGCCAAGAACTGCGGCGCCGCCGTGCCCGAGCCGGGCGAGTTCACCGAGGCGGACCGCGCCGTCCTGGCCCAGGTCGACGCCCTGCTGGAGCGCTCCCGGTCCGCGTACGCGGTGCAGGACTTCCACGACGCGCTCGAGGAGACCTGGCGCGTGCTCGGCGAGGTCAACGCCTACTTCGCGGACCAGGCCCCGTGGGTGCTGCGCAAGACGGACGAGCCGCGCATGCGCACGGTGCTGTACGTGACGTTGCAGGCCGTGCGCCGGGTGGCCCTGCTCGCGCAGCCGGTGATGCCCGGCTCGGCCTCGCGGCTGCTGGACCTGCTCGGCGTCCCCGCCGAGGGCGACGCCGGCCGCACCGGCGCGTCCGGCACCGGCCCGCGGTCCTTCGCCGCGTTCCACGAGGACCTGGTCCCCGGCACGCCGCTGCCCGCCCCGCAGCCGGTCTTCCCGCGCCACGAGGAGCCCGCCGAGGACTGAGCCCGTCCGGAGGGTGAGACCGGGTGTCACACGATGTGGTCCTCACGCGTGCCCCGCGTAGCCTGAGGGCCATGACCGAGACCACACGCAGCTCCGCAGACCCCTTGGACATCGCCGTCATCGGCGGCGACGGCATCGGCCCCGAGGTCACCGACCAGGCCGCCGCCGTCCTGCAGGCGGCGTTGCGTGCCGAGGGGCGTCCGGAGGCCCGGCTCACCCCGTATCCGCTGGGTGCGGAGCACTGGCTCGAGACCGGCGAGGCGCTCACGGACGAGGTCCTCGAGTCCCTGCGCCGCCACGACGCGATCCTGTTCGGGGCCGTCGGCGCCGCGCCCGGGGACGAGCGCATCCCGTCCGGGCTGATCGAGCGCGGCATGCTGCTCACGCTGCGCTTCGCGCTGGACCACGGCGTGAACCTGCGCCCGGCCACCCTGCTGCCCGGCGCCGTCAGCCCCCTGGCCGCGCCCGGCGAGATCGACTTCACCGTGGTGCGCGAGGGCACGGAGGGGCCGTACGTGGGCAACGGCGGTGCGATCCGCGTGGACACCCCGCACGAGATCGCCACCGAGGTCTCCGTGAACACGGCGTTCGGCGTGCGCCGCGTCGTCGAGGACGCCTTCCGTCGCGCCGACGCGGGCGAGCGCAAGCGCCTCACGCTCGTGCACAAGCACAACGTCCTGGTCCACGCCGGCCACCTGTGGCGCCGCACCGTGGAGTCCGTGGCGGCCGACTTCCCCGCGGTCACCTGGGACTACATGCACGTCGACGCTGCCACGATCTTCCTGGCGACGGACCCGGCCCGCTTCGACGTGATCGTGACGGACAACCTGTTCGGGGACATCATCACGGACCTCGCCGCGGCCGTGACCGGCGGCATCGGGCTCGCCGCCTCCGGCAACATCAACGTCGAGGGCACGGCGCCGTCGATGTTCGAGCCGGTCCACGGCTCCGCTCCCGACATCGCGGGCCAGGGGGTCGCCGACCCCGTGGCCGCCATCCTCTCCGCCGCCCTGCTGCTCGAGCACGTGGGCGAGGCCGGCGCGGCGGCGCGCGTGCGCACCGCCGTCTGGGCGCACCTGAGGGACCGGGTGGAGGGCGCGCGGGGCACCACCGCCGAGGTGGGCGCCGACGTCGTCGCGCGGGTCTGACGCGCGGGCCCGGCGCGTCGACGCCGGGTCTAGGATGGGGCGACGGCCTGTGGCGTGTGCCACGCCCGGCGCCGTGGCCCCCGCGCGTCGTGCCCGGCACCGGAGCCGTCCCCATCCGTCACCCGTCACGAGGAGTGATCCCACCGTGTCCGAGACCGTGTTCACGCGGCAACCGCATCTGTCCCCGATGTCCGATCAGCAGCGCGTCGAGATCCTCCAGGACCCCGGTTTCGGCAACGTCTTCACGGACCACATGGTCTCGATCGACTGGACCTGGGACGAGGACGGCGGCGCGTGGCACGACGCCCGCGTGGAGCCCTACGGACCGCTGTCCCTGGACCCCTCGGCCGCGGTGCTGCACTACGGCCAGGAGATCTTCGAGGGCCTGAAGGCCTACCGGCACGAGGACGGGTCGGTGTGGACGTTCCGCCCCGAGGCGAACGCGGCCCGCCTGAACCGCTCCGCCCGCCGCCTGGCCCTGCCGGAGCTGCCCGAGGAGCTGTTCCTCGGCTCGCTGCAGGCCCAGCTCGAGGCGGACCGGGCCTGGGTGCCCACCGGCCCGGGCCAGTCCCTCTACCTGCGCCCCTTCATGTTCGCCTCCGAGGCGTTCCTCGGCGTCCGCCCGGCCCGGCAGGTGCGGTACATGGTGATCGCCTCCCCGGCCGGCAACTACTTCGGCGGCGAGCTCAAGCCGGTGACCATCTGGGTCTCGCGCGAGTACGCCCGCGCCGGCAAGGGCGGAATGGGCGCGGCCAAGACCGGCGGCAACTACGCCGCCTCGCTGCTGCCCCAGCTGCAGGCCGCGGCCAAGGGCGCCGACCAGGTCGTGTTCCTCGACCAGTACCACGACGACGCGATCGAGGAGCTCGGCGGCATGAACGTGTTCTTCGTGCACGCCGACGGCCGCCTCGTCACCCCGGCACTCACCGGCACGATCCTCGAGGGCGTCACCCGCTCCTCGATCCTCCAGCTCGGCCGGGACATGGGCCTGACCGTCGAGGAGCGTCGCGTCACCCTCGCCGAGTGGGCCGAGGGCGTCCGCTCGGGCGAGATCACCGAGGTCTTCGCGTGCGGCACCGCCGCCGTCGTGACCCCGATCGGCCGTCTGCTCGACGGCGACGACGTGATCGAGTCCGCCGGCGGGGCCGACGTGGCCCTGAAGATCCGCGCCGAGCTCGAGGGCATCCAGACCGGGCGCGTCGAGGACCGCCACGGCTGGCTGCACCGCCTCGTCTGACCCCACCCCACGAACGGAGACCCCCGTGAGCTCGCACCGCTCCTCCGCGCCCGCCGAGGGCGCCCCACTCCCGGCCACGACGCCGGAAGACCTCCCGCCCACCGAGGCCGCCGGCCGGCCCCGCTGGACGCCCGCGAAGATCGCCGTCTGGGTGGCCGTCGCCCTGCTCGGCGGCGTCGCCTGGACCATGCTCGCCCTGCACCGCGGCGAGACGATCAACGCGATCTGGTTCGTGTTCGCCGCCGTGGCGACGTTCGCGATCGGCTACCGCTTCTACTCGAAGTACGTCGAGCGCATGATCGTCCACCCGGACGACACCCGCGCCACCCCGGCCGAGTACCGGGCCGACGGCCGGGACTACGTGGCCACCGACCGCCGCGTGCTCTACGGCCACCACTTCGCGGCCATCGCCGGCGCCGGTCCGCTCGTGGGCCCCGTGCTCGCCGCGCAGATGGGCTACCTGCCCGGCACCATCTGGATCATCGTCGGCGTGATCCTGGCCGGCGCGGTCCAGGACTACCTCGTCCTGTTCTTCTCCATGCGCCGCGGCGGCCGCTCGCTCGGCCAGATGGCCCGGGACGAGCTGGGCCGCGTCGGGGGCACCGCCGCGATCGTCGCGACCCTGCTGATCATGGTGATCATCACGGCCATCCTGGCCCTCGTGGTGGTCAACGCCCTGGGCGAGTCCCCGTGGGGCGTGTTCTCCGTGGCCCTGACCATCCCGATCGCGATCTTCATGGGCCTGTACCTGCGCTACCTGCGCCCGGGCCGGATCACCGAGGTCTCGATCATCGGCTTCGTGCTGCTCATGGCCGCCATCATCGGCGGCGGCTGGGTCGCCGAGACCGACTGGGGCGTGGCCCTGTTCACCCTGGACCGCGTGACCATCGCGTGGGGCATCATCATCTACGGCTTCGTGGCCGCCGTGCTGCCCGTGTGGCTGCTGCTCGCGCCCCGCGACTACCTCTCCACCTTCATGAAGATCGGCGTGATCGCCGGCCTCGCCGTGGCCATCGTGATCGTGCAGCCGCAGATCACCGCCCCGGCGATCTCCGAGTTCGCCTCGGGCCAGACCGGCCCGGTGTGGCCCGGTTCGCTGTTCCCGTTCCTGTTCGTGACCATCGCGTGCGGCGCCCTGTCCGGCTTCCACGCGCTGATCGCCTCGGGCACGACGCCGAAGATGGTGGAGAAGGAGCGCCAGACCCGCTTCATCGGCTACGGCGGCATGCTCATGGAGGCCTTCGTGGCGGTCATGGCGCTCGTGGCGGCCGTGTCCATCGACCGCGGCATCTACTTCGCCATGAACGCCCCCGCCGCGCTCACCGGCGGCACCCCCGAGACGGCGGCCGCTTGGGTGATGAGCCTGGGCCTGGCCGGCGTGGACGTCACGCCCGAGCAGCTCACCGCGCTGGCGAACCTCGTGGGCGAGGACACGGTCGTCTCCCGCACGGGTGGCGCCCCGACGCTCGCCGTCGGGCTCTCGATCATCATGGGCCAGCTGATCGGCGGCGAGGCCCTCATGGGCTTCTGGTACCACTTCGCCATCATGTTCGAGGCGCTGTTCATCCTCACCGCCGTGGACGCCGGCACCCGCGTGGCCCGCTTCATGCTCCAGGATTCCCTGGGCAACGTGGTCCCGCGCTTCAAGGACACCGGCTGGCGCGTGGGCGCCTGGGTGTGCACCGGCATCATGGTGGCCGCGTGGGGCGCCGTGCTGATCATGGGCGTGACCGACCCGCTGGGCGGCATCAACACGCTGTTCCCGCTGTTCGGCATCGCCAACCAGCTGCTGGCGGCCATCGCGCTCGCGGTGGTCCTGGCGATCGTGGCCGGCCGCCGGCACTTCCGGGGCCTGTGGATCGTGGCGCTGCCGCTGGCGTTCATCACCGTGGTCACCACCGTGGCGTCGTTCCAGAAGATCTTCTCCTCCATCCCGGCGGTGGGCTACTGGGCGCAGCATCGCGCGTTCCAGGACGCGCTGGCGGCGGGGAAGACGAGCTTCGGCGCCGCGAAGTCCGTGCCGGCCATGGAGGCCGTGGTCCGCAACACCTTCATCCAGGGCACGCTCTCCGTCGTCTTCCTGGTGTTGGCGCTGATCGTCATCACGACGTCGGTGCTCGCCACGGTGCGCGCCTTCCGCGGCACCGAGGTCATCGACCACCAGGACCCGTACGTGCCCTCGCAGCGCTTCGCCCCGGCCGGGCTGTTCGCCACGGCCGAGGAGAAGGAGCTGCAGCGGAAGTGGGACGCGCTGCCGGCGGACCGGCAGCCGGTGCGGGGTCACTGACGTGGCCGATCCGCGCGCGACGCCGGCCGGGCCCTCCTCCGCGGAGGGCCCGGCCGGCCCGTCTCGGCCCAGCGTGTGGGCCCGGGCGCGCTGGTGGGTCCGCCAGCTCTCCGGCGAGGGGAAGTACGACGCGTACGTGGCCCACCACCGGGCGCACCATCCGGAACGCGCGCCGATGACCGAGCGGGAGTTCTGGCGGGCCGAGTACGCGCGCCAGGAGGCCAATCCGGGCAGCCGCTGCTGCTGAGCGGTCTCGACCCGCCCCGCACCGCGCCGCGCTGAGCCAGACGAATCCGCCCGCGAGCCAGACGAATCGGTCTCCTCAGGCCGTCCGCCGCGGCCGAATCGTCTGGCTCGCGACGTCAGCGGGGTCGGCATCGGGTGGGGTGTCCGGCGACGGCGCCCGCCGCTCACCCACTAGGCTGGCGGCCATGCGCATCGCCCGTTTCGTGGACCAGGCCGAACCGACCTACGGCATCGTGGAGGGCCCGGCGGACGCCGACCTCTCCGAGCTGAGCATCACCGCCCTGCAGGGGGACCCGTTCTTCCATGGGATCCAGCCGACCGGCACGACCCACCGCCTCGAGGACGTGCGCCTCGTGGCCCCGATCATCCCGCGCTCGAAGATCGTGGGCGTCGGCCGCAACTGGGCTGACCACGCGAAGGAGCTCGGCAACGAGGTGCCCGCCTCGCCGCAGTTCTTCCTCAAGCCGAACACCTCCGTGGTGGGGCCGAACGAGCCGGTGACCCTGCCGAGCTGGTCGGACGAGGTCTCCTACGAGGCCGAGCTCGCCGTCGTCATCGGCACCATCTGCAAGGACGTGCCGGTGAGCCGCGTGGACGACGTCGTGTTCGGCTACACCGTGGGCAACGACCTCACCGCCCGCGACGCCCAGCGCACCGACCTGCAGTGGGCCCGCGCCAAGGGCTTCGACGGCGCCTGCCCGCTGGGCCCGTGGATCGAGACCGAGCTGGACGTGGAGCCGGCCGGCGGCCTGCGCATCACGTCTCGGCTCGACGGCGAGACCCGCCAGGACGGCACGACGGCGGACATGGTCTTCGGCGTCCGCGAGCTCGTGGCCGCGGCCTCGGAGATGTTCACCCTCCTGCCCGGCGACGTGATCCTGACCGGCACCCCGGGCGGGGTCGGGACGGTCCAGGAGGGCCAGCGCGTCGAGGCCGAGGTCGAGGGCATCGGCGTCCTCGCCACCGTCTTCCGCCGCTGACGCTGGCGCCCGACGACGGCGTCCGGGCCCCGCGTAGACTCGGGGCATCATGACTGACGCCACCGCTCCCGTGTCCGAGAACGCCCCCGCCCCCTTCGCCGACGTCCCCCAGGTGGACGCCGAGACCCCCGTGCGCGTGCGCTTCGCCCCCTCGCCCACCGGCACCCCCCACGTGGGGCTGATCCGCACCGTCCTGTTCAACTGGGGCTGGGCGCGGCACACCGGCGGCACCCTCGTGTTCCGCATCGAGGACACGGACGCCAAGCGCGACTCGGAGGAGTCCTACCAGCAGCTGCTCGAGGCGATGCGCTGGCTCGGGATCGACTGGGACGAGGGCGTCGAGGTCGGCGGTCCGCACGAGCCGTACCGTCAGTCCCAGCGTGGGGAGATCTACGCGGACGTGATCGAGAAGCTCAAGGCCGGCGGATACATCTACCCGTCCTACTCGAGCCCCGAGGAGACCGAGGCCCGTCACCGGGCCGCCGGCCGCGACCCCAAGCTGGGCTACGACGGCTACGACCGTGACCTCACGGACGAGCAGATCGCCGCCTTCGAGGCCGAGGGCCGCGCGCCGGTCTGGCGGCTGCGCATGCCGGACGAGGACATCACCTTCACCGACCTGGTGCGCGGGGAGATCACCTTCAAGGCCGGCTCCGTGCCGGACTTCGTGGTGGTGCGCGCGGACGGCTCGCCGCTGTACACCCTCGTGAACCCGGTGGACGACGCGCTCATGGGCATCACCCACGTGCTGCGCGGTGAGGACCTGCTCTCCTCGACTCCGCGCCAGATCGCGCTCTACCGCGCCCTGCACGCGATCGGCGTCGCCCGGTACATGCCGGTGTTCGGCCACCTGCCCTACGTGATGGGCGAGGGCAACAAGAAGCTCTCCAAGCGCGACCCGCAGGCCAACCTGTTCCTGCACCGGGACAACGGCTTCATCCCGGAGGGCCTGCTGAACTACCTCGGCCTGCTGGGCTGGTCCCTCTCCGCGGACGAGGACATCTTCACCCCGCAGCAGTTCGTGGAGCACTTCGACGTGCACAAGGTGCTGGCCAACCCCGCCCGCTTCGACGAGAAGAAGGCGATCGCGATCAACGGCACGCACGTGCGCATGCTCGACGTGGCCGACTTCCGCGACCGTCTCGTGCCCTACCTGCACGCGGCCGGCCTCGTGGGCGAGCACCTGACGGAGCGGGAGATGCAGATCCTCACCGCCGCGGCCCCGCTCGTGCAGGAGCGCGTGCAGCTGCTCGGCGAGGCCGTCGAGATGCTCGCCTTCCTCTTCACGGCGGACCGGGACGTCCGGACGGCCGAGGGCGCCCTCAAGGGCATGCCGGCGGACCTGGGGGCCGCCGTCGCCGCGGCCCGGGAGGCGCTGGCCGCCCTGCCCGAGGACGAGTTCACCACCGAGCGGATCGAGGCGGCGCTGCGGGCCGCCCTCATCGACGGCCTGGGCCTCAAGCCGCGCCAGGCGTTCGGCCCCGTGCGCGTCGCGGTGACCGGCCGCAAGGTGTCCCCGCCGCTCTTCGAGTCGCTCGAGATCCTGGGCCGGGACTCCGCGCTCGCCCGCCTGGACCGCTTCGCCGCGGAGCAGGGCCTGGACCAGGACCAGCCCGCCGACGCATGAGCCGGGGCGCCAGCACGACGCCGGCCGGCGGGTCCGCGGGCGCGCCCGCGCCGCCGGCCTGGGACGCCGTCCTCTTCGACCTGGACGACACGCTGCTGGATCTGCGCTCCGCCCAGCACGCCGCGTTCGACGCGACGGTGCGCCGGCAGTGGGCCGGGGCCGCCGACGTCGACCCGGCGGTGCTGGCCGAGGCCACCGAGGCCTTCGCGTCCGACGTCGGCGGCCACTACGGGCGCTACGTGGCCGGGGAGCTGACGTTCGAGGAGCAGCGGCTGGCCCGCGTGGCCGACGCCCTGCGTGCGCTCGGCGTGCCCGAGGACGCGGCGACCCCGCTCGACGGCCTGTGGACCACCGACTACGAGGAGGTCGTGCGCGGGCACTGGGCGCTGTTCCCCGCGACCGCCGACGTGCTCGCCGAGGTGCGGGGAACAGGCCGTGGCGTGGGGATCGTCACGAACAACGTGGAGGCCTACCAGCGCGGCAAGGCCGACGCCCTCGGTCTGGAGTGGGTCGAGGTGCTGATCGGCTCGGACACGGCCGGGGCCCCGAAGCCGGACCCGGCCCCCTTCCTGGCCGGCTGCTCCCGCCTGGGCACGGACCCGGGACGTACCCTCATGGTGGGGGACAGCCTGCGTCACGACGTCGAGGGGGCCCGGTCGGCGGGGCTCGTCCCGGTGTGGATGAGCCCCGACGCCCCCGCCCACGGCGGGGCGGAGGAGCCGCTCTGGGACGATGAGCACGCGTGCTGGCGGATGCGGGCGATCGGCGGGCTGCGGACCTGGCTGGCGGCCTGATCCGCCGATTTTGCACACGCCGCCCGGAGGGTGTAGAGTTCTTACTCGTTGCCGGAGAGATCCGGGAACACCGCGCTCATGAATATGATGCACATCGGTCAGGCATGCTTGACTGACAGTGGGGTATGGTGTAATTGGCAACACAACGGTTTCTGGTACCGTCATTCTAGGTTCGAGTCCTGGTACCCCAGCGAGTCTTCGGACTCAGTGAACGCGCACGGGCGGAGACGCTCGGACGTGGCGCACGGCCCCATCGTATAGCGGCCTAGTACGCCGCCCTCTCACGGCGGTAACGCGGGT
>NZ_JALJRI010000004.1:0-264 GCF_024519795.1 Micrococcus sp. Mcc89
CCGGGGTCAACGCCGACGGGCGCCGCGAAGTCCTCGGGCTGAGGGTGGCCACCACAGGGTCCGGGGCGGCGTGGAACGAGTTCTTCGCGGACCTGGTGGCCCGTGGCCTGGCCGGGGTGGCACTGGTGACCTCGGACTCCCACCGCGGCCTCGTGGAAGCCGTGGCGGCGAACCTGCCCGGGGCCGTGTGGCAACGGTGCCGCACGCACTACGCGGCGAATCTGATGGCCGTGACCCCGAAGAGCATGTGGCCGGCGGTGAAGG
>NZ_JALJRI010000045.1:0-32325 GCF_024519795.1 Micrococcus sp. Mcc89
AGAGGCCCACTCGTCTCATCTCAGCCCGGCCCTCGTGCCAAGAACCTCATGACCCGCAACAACTAGCCCTCCCCGCGACGCTCGCGCATGCGGCGCAGCAGCTCGTACGCCTCCGGCACGGAGAGCTCCGAGTGGCTGGACAGCTGGACGGCGGCGGACTCGAGGTTGCCGTCCCGCACCATGGCGGCGAGCTGGTCGCGCAGCCACGGCGGCAGGTCCCGCGAGGAGAGCCGGACGGACTCCGTCCCCCGCATCACCTCGACCTCGAAGGGGAGCTCCTCCTCAGCGGGGGCGGCGGTCCACTCGGCGGGGACGGTCAGGGTCGTCAACTCGTCTGCGGGCGGCGCTGCTGAGTCGTGGTCGGCGTCCTGCCGGGCGTCGTCCTCGGCCACGGCGTCAGAGGTCTCGCGATCGGGCGTCTGGGCGTCCGGCTCCCCCCGCCCGCTCGAATCCTGTCCGGGCCGCTTCGGCCCGGGGGTCTCGGCCGGGGCCGCATCGTCCCGGTGGGGCTCCCCATGGTCGTCGGGAACGGGCCCCGCGACTCCGGCGGACGTGGCGTCCGGTTCCTGCACCGGCTCGGAGTAGACCTGCGGATGCACGGCGAGGGACTGCACGTCCATGACGGCGTCCTTCAGGCCGCGTCCCGTGTGGGCGCGGTAGTCGCGCACGGCCTCCATCACACGGCTCTGGGCGATGTGCCCGTACACGCGCCGATGGGCGTCCTCGTCCAGCAGCCCCGCCGCCAGACGCGCCCGCTCCGGTCCGATGTCCAGCCCGCGACCGGACGGCGTGCGCTGATCCGCCGCCTGACGCGCTCGACCAGCCGACATCCACCGGGCGGCGGCGAACGCGAGGGCGCCGATGACGACCACCGCGAGGACAGGGACGAGATATTCCATGCCTCCAGTCTAGGTGTGGCCCGCGAGGGCCATGCCGGCAGCCGCGGCGCCACATCACAACCTGGTCACAGTTCTGCCAGGGCTCCAGAGCCACCGGGGGGCCTCCCCTACGGTGGAACGTGGAGTCTTCCGTGTCTGGTCACGGCGGCCATGGAGGAGACACTCCGCCCGCCACTCGACCGAGCCAGGAGACCGCATGTCCTTCCCCCGCCCGTCCGCCCGCACCGTCGACACCCCCTCGCCCCGGCGACGCCGCTGGTGGGGGACGTCGGTGGCGCTCGCCCTCGTGCTGGCCGGCTGTGCCGCCCCGCAGGGGGACGAGGGGACGGCGGCCGGGTCCTCCGGCGCCACGGACGCGGCCGTCTCGTCGCCCGCATCTGCGGACGGATCGGAGGCCTCGTCGTCGCAGGGACGGTCCTCGGATGCGGCGTCGTCCGGTGAGGGCTCGCCGTCGGCCGCCGCGGACCCCGCCCTCCCCCTGGCCGCCCGCTCCCATGAGGACGTGCCGATGCGGGCCTTCACGGCGGAGGAACGCCCGCCGCAGTTCGTCCTCTTCTCCTTCGACGGTGGCCGTCAGGACGCGCGCTGGAAGACCTTCCTGGACGCGGCGGCGGACTCCGACGCGAAGTTCACGGTGTTCCAGTCCGCGATCAACCTCATCGAGACCGCCAACCGGGAGAACTACACGGCGCCCGGCAACGAGCCCGGCTACGTGGGCACGGAGTTCGGCGGCGACGAGGCCGAGGTGGCGCAGCGCATCGAGAACATCAACACGGCACACGCCGCCGGCCACGAGATCGGCACCCACTACGCGGGTCACCTGTGCGCGCCCACGAGGTACGGCGCAGACCAGTGGTCCACGGCCGAATGGAAGCAGGAGTACGGCTCGTTCACGGACATCCTCTCCGACCCCGGCGCCTACAACCCGGGCAGCTCCCTGCCGGCGCTGGAGGTCACCCCCGACGACGTCAAGGGCGGACGCCTGCCCTGCCTCGACGGGGAGTGGGACCAGCTCGTCCCGATGTGGAAGGACAACGGACTCGAGTACGACACGTCGCGTGCCGCGGCCGCCTCCGGCGTCGCCTGGCCCTACCAGGAGGACGGGATCTGGGAGTTCGAGATGCCGATGACCTGGTCCCCCGTGCTCGCCGAGAAGGACGCGGCCAGCCCGTTCGTGATGGCGATGGACTACAACTTCTGGATCTCCGGCAACGGCGGCAAGGACATCCCGGAGGACGTCGCCCGACTCACCGACTTCCAGTACCGCACCTACCGCTACATGTACGACTCGGCGTTCGCGGGCAACCGCGCCCCGCTGGTCTTCGGCAACCACTTCAACGACTGGGGTCTCAACGCGTTCAACCCGGCTGTGGAGAAGGTCATG
The DNA here is from genome assembly GCF_024519795.1 of Micrococcus sp. Mcc89. Lineage (NCBI taxonomy): Bacteria > Bacillati > Actinomycetota > Actinomycetes > Micrococcales > Micrococcaceae > Micrococcus > Micrococcus sp. Mcc89. The sequence continues at coordinate 2,284 of NZ_JALJRI010000045.1, forward strand.
CGCGAGGTCTGCGTCGAGGAGGACACCTACTGCGTGACCTACCAGCAGATGATCGCGTGGCTCGAGCTGCAGGACCCGGAGGTCCTCGCCGCCTGGCGCGACCAGGCCCGGTCCGCCACCGGCACGGATGCCGAGAACCTCGGCTGGTGACCCGCCGGGCGGCCCGCTCACACCCGCCCCCATGACGGCCCCGGCTCAGCGCGCCGGGGCCGTCTCGCGTCCGCGCAGCACGACGACGGCGCTCGCCAGGGCGGTCAGCACCAGGGCCAGGACCATCAGCACCGTCCCCGGCCACCCGTGGGACTCGTGGAACACGCCGCCCAGCCAGCCGAAGAGGCTCGAGCCGGCGTAGTACGCGAAGTTGTACAGGGAGGTCGACTGGGCGCGGCCCGTGGGGGCGGCCGTCCCGGACCACGCGGAGGCCACGGCATGGGCGGCGAAGAACGCGCCCGTCACGAGCACGAGGGCAGGCACCAGCACCGCCGGATGCGGGACCAACGTGAGGGCGACGCCCGCCGCCATGGCCGCCGTCGCGCCGGCCAGGACGGGCAGCCGTCCCACCCGCGCGGCCAGCCGACCCGCGCGCGGCGACGACCACGTGCCCGCGAGATAGGCGAGGAAGACGAGGCCGGCCGCCGTCGGCGTCCAGGAGAACGGCGGGTCGAGCAGGCGGTACCCCACGAAGTTGTACAGCGCCACGAACCCGCCCATCAGCAGCGCCCCCTGCAGGTAGACGGCGACGAGCTCCGGCGAGCGCAGGTGACCGCGCACGATGCGCACGAGCGTCGCCGGGGAGGTGGGCGACGGCGTGAAACGCCGGGCGCGCGGCGTGATCGCCAGGAAGCCGACCGTGCACAGCACCCCGACCACGGTGACGGTCAGCATCCCGCCGCGCCACGAGGACGCCTCCGCGACGGGCAGGGCGAGGAGCCGGCCGGAGAGCCCGCCGAGGGTGGTGCCGGCGATGTAGGTGCCGGCGGCAGCCGCGACCGCGTGCGGGACCACCTCCTCCGCCAGCAGCGCCACGGCGAGTCCCGCGACGCCCCCATGCGCCATGCCCTCGAGCAGGCGCAGGCCCAGCATGGCCTCGAACGTGGGTGCGAGGACGCCCGTGAGCGCGCACGCACTGGCGGAGACCATCGAGACCACCATGGCGCGTCGGCGGCCCCACCGGTCCCCGGCCACGGACCACGGCACCACCGACACGGCGAGGCCGAGTGTGCTGGCGGAGACGAGCAGGGCGGCACGGTCCGCGGGGACGCCCAGGTCGTCGCTGACGAGCGGCAGCAGGCCCTGCGGGGAGTAGAGCTGGGCGAACGTGGCCACCCCCGCCAGGAACAGCCCGATCAGCAGCCTGCGGTACGCGGGCTCCCCGGGAGCGGCCGGCGCGGGTCCCGACGGCGGGACGGCCGGGGGCCCCGCGCTCGGGGGCGGAGTGGTCGGGGGCACGCCCTCACTGTATCCAGGCTGTCCACTACGATCGGTCGGGTGACTACCTCGACCCCCTCCCTCGACCTGCACGACTCCTTCAAGGCGTACGACGTCCGCGGCATCGTGGGCGAATCCATCACGGCGGAGAGCGTCCGCGCGGTGGGCGCGGCCTTCGTGGACGTGCTGGGCCTGGCCGGTCAGACCGTGCTGGTCGGCGGGGACATGCGCCCCTCCTCGCCCGCGTTCATGACGGCCTTCGCCGAGGGTGCCACGCGCCGCGGCGCCGACGTCGTCACCCTGGGGCTGATCTCCACGGACATGCTCTACTACGCGGCGGGCGTGAAGCAGGCCGCGGGCGTGGTGTTCACCGCCTCGCACAACCCGGCCGAGTACAACGGCATGAAGATGGCCCAGGCCGGCGCCGTGCCGGTCTCCTCGGACACCGGGCTGTTCGAGATCCGCGACGCGGCCCAGGCCTACCTCGACGCCGGTGAGATCCCCGCGGCCGAGACCACCGGCACCGTGACGGAGGAGGACATCCTCCCCGGCTACGCCGCATACCTGCGCTCGCTCGTGGACCTGACGGGGGTGCGCCGCCTGAAGGTCGTGGTGGACGCGGGCAACGGCATGGCGGGCAAGACCACCCCGGCCGTCCTCGGCGACGCCGAGACGGCCGCCCTGCCGCTGGAGATCGAGCCGCTCTACTTCGAGCTGGACGGCACCTTCCCGAACCACCCGGCCAATCCTCTGGAGCCGGAGAACCTGCGGGACCTGCAGGCCGCCGTCGTGGAGCACGGTGCGGACATCGGCCTGGCCTTCGACGGCGACGCCGACCGCTGCTTCGTGATCGACGAGCAGGGCGCTCCGGTCTCCCCCTCCGCGGTCACCGCCCTGGTGGCCCGCCGCGAGATCGCCCGCGCGAAGGCCGACGGCGAGCAGACCCCCGTGGTCATCCACAACCTGATCACCTCCCGCGCCGTCCCCGAGCTCGTGGCGGCCGACGGGGGCCGGGCCGTGGAGACCCGCGTGGGCCACTCCTTCATCAAGGCGGTCATGGCCGCCGAGTCCGCCGTGTTCGGGGGCGAGCACTCCGCGCACTACTACTTCCGCGACTTCTTCAACGCGGACACCGGCATGCTCGCGGCCATGCACGTGCTGGCGGCCCTGGGCGGCCAGGAGCAGCCGCTGTCCGAGCTGGCCGAGGAGTACGAGCCGTACGTGGCCTCCGGCGAGATCAACTCGCAGGTCGAGGACAAGGACGCCGCCGTGGCCGCGGTGGTGGCGCAGTTCGCCCCCGCCGTGGGCGAGGGCGTCGGCGAGGGCCAGGCCGTGCACGAGGACTTCGCCGGGGTGGCCACCACGGTGACCCGCATGGACGGCACCACGGTCGCCGCCCAGGACGGCACGTGGTGGTTCAACCTCCGCCCGTCCAACACGGAGCCGTTCCTGCGCTACAACGGCGAGGCCCGCACGGCCGCCACCATGGAGGCACTCCGCGACGCCGTGCTGGCGATCGTCCGCGCGGAGCGCTGACCGCGGCGGCTCATCCGGCCTGGGCGAGGACGAGCGGCAGCACCCCCTGCGCGCCGGCCTCGCGCAGCACCCGCGCAGCCTCGGCGAGCGACCACCGCGAGTCGACGAGGTCGTCGACCAGCAGCACGGGGCCGTGGCGGCCGGCGTCCGGGGCGGTGCGCAGCATCTGCGCCATCGCCTCGGGGACGGCGAACCGGCCGTACACGGACCCGAGCCGGTAGGCGCTGTTGCCGCCCGGCCCGGCCGTGGGGCCGCCGCGCGCGTGGTCGAGCGAGCCGAGGAACGGCAGCCGGCCGATCCGGGCGATCCCCTCGGCGAACGACCCCACCAGCTGCGGGCGGGTGCGCGAGGGCATCGCGACGACGGCGATCGGCCGCGTCCGCCACCCCCAGCCGGCCAGGACGTCGACGGCGCCCCGCAGGACCTCGTCCGGCACCGGGGCGTCCTCCCGGTCCAGCAGGTCCCGCAGGACGGTGCCCCACCCGAGGTCCGTCAGGCGGGCGAGCGCGCGACCCTCCTCGGCCTGTGACTCGGGCGCGATGCGCCCCTTCACGGGCACGCCCAACCGGTCCATGCCCGAGGGCCACATGCGACGGGGCTCGATCGGCACACCGGTGCGGCGCAGGGCGGCCTCCGCGCGCTCCCGCGCCGCCCCGTCCGATCCCGTCGGGTACCAGGGGCCGGCACAGACGTCACAGCGGCCGCACGGCGCGGCGGTGGGGTCGTCCAGGGTGCGGGCCAGGAACTCCATGCGGCACCGGTCCGTGGTCTGGTAGTCGAGCATGAGCCGCTCCTCGGCCCGGCGCGCCTCGGCCACGCGGGCGTACCGCTCGGCGTCGTACGTCCATTCCCGCCCGGTGGCACGCCAGCCGCCGCCCACCCGCTCGACCGCCCCGTCCACGGCGAGGACCTTGAGCAGCAGCTCCAGGGTGGTGCGCTTGATCCGCACGGCCGGCTCGAGCGCCGCCGCGGAGAGGGCCCCGCCGTGGTCCGCGAGCGCCCCCAGCACGGCGCGCGCCTGCTCCTCGTCCGGCATGGAGGCGGTGGCGAAGTACTCCCAGATGCGGCGGTCCTCGGGCCCGGGCAGCAGGAGCACGTCCGCGTGGTCCGTCCCGCGGCCGGCGCGGCCGACCTGCTGGTAGTACGCCACGGGCGAGCCCGGCGCACCGAGGTGCACCACGAACGTCAGGTCCGGCTTGTCGAAGCCCATGCCGAGCGCCGAGGTGGCCACGACGGCCTTCACCTGGTTGGCCTTGAGGTCCTCCTCGATCTCGGCGCGACGCTCCGGGTCCGTGCGGCCCGTGTAGGCGACCACCTCGTGCCCCGCCTCGCGCAGGGCGCGCGCCGTGTCCTCGGCGGCGGAGACGGTGAGGGTGTAGACGATCCCGGAGCCCGGCAGGTCCCCGAGGTGGTCGAGGAGCCAGGCCAGGCGCGCGGCCGGGCTGGGCATGCGCAGCACGCCCAGGCGCAGCGAGGCGCGGGCCAGGGGGCCGCGGAGCACGAACACGTCCTGCTCGGAGGCGACGCCGAGCTGCTCCACCACGTCCGCCACCACACGGGCGTTGGCCGTGGCGGTGGTGGCCAGCACGGGCACCGCGCGCGGCCCCTCGGCGGGAAGCAGCCCGATCAGGTCCCGGATGCGGCGGTAGTCCGGCCGGAAGTCGTGGCCCCAGTCGGAGATGCAGTGGGCCTCGTCCACCACGAGCAGGCCCATGCGCGCCACGAGGTCCGGCAGCTGCTCGTCCCGGAACCGGGGGTTCGTGAGGCGCTCGGGCGAGATCAGCAGCACGTCCACCTCGTCCGCCGCGAGCCGAGCACGGACCTCGTCCCACTCCGTGGCGTTCGCCGAGCTCACGGACACCGCGCGCACGCCCGCCCGGGCGGCGGCCGCGACCTGGTCCCGCATGAGCGCGAGCAGCGGGGAGACGATCAGCGTGGGCCCCGCGCCGCGGGCGCGCAGCAGGAGGGAGGCCACGAAGTACACGGCGGACTTGCCCCAGCCGGTGCGCTGCACCACCAGGGCGCGGCGGCGGTGGGCCACGAGCGCCTCGATCGCCTCGAACTGCCCGTCCTTGAATCGCGCGTCCGGCCGGTCCACGAGCCGACGCAGGACGGCCAGGGCCTCCTCGTGCAGCGCGGCGTCGCCCCCCGGTACGGAGGTCTCGGGGAGGCGGGGGCCGGCGTCGGGGTGCGAGGTGGCGTCCATGGCGTCAGTATGCCAACCGGCCCGGACACCGCAGGCGCGGCGGCGCCGTGCACCGGTGGGATGATGGGGGGATGAAGCTGAGCGCCTACACCGACGTCTGCCTGCGTGTACTGATGACGCTCGCGGCCGCCGAGGGCGAACGGCTCACCAGCCAGCAGATCGCGGACCGGATCCAGGTGCCCTACAACCACGTGATCAAGGCGGTCGCCGAGCTGCGTCGCCGCGGGACCATCGAGGTGCTGCGCGGTCGGCATGGCGGGGCCATGATCGCCGCGGCCGGTCTGGACCAGCGTGTGGGCGAGCTCGTGCGCTCGCTGAGCAGCCGCGACGAGGTGATCGACTACGCCGGGCGCGACTCCGGGGTGGCGTGCCCCTACGCCGGCGACTGCCGCCTGCGCGGCGCCCTGCACCGCGCACGCGAGGCCTTCCTCGCCGAACTCGACACCGTGCGGATCCGGGATCTGGTGAGCGCTGGGCCTGTCGGCGGGCCCGTACTGCTGGGCCTGCCGGAGATCCCCGTGGCGCACTGACGGAACGGGCCGGGGGCGAGTTCCCGACGGCGACGGCCGGGTGTAATCTGGCAAAGACAGCGCAAGATTCGCCACCTTGGAGACGGAGACCCCCGTGCTGTCCGAGAAGTCCCGCCCCGTCATCGAGGCCACCGCCGCCGTCGTCGCCGAGCACATGCCGGAGATCACGCCCCTGTTCTACGCCCACATGTTCGAGGCCCACCCCGAGCTCCTCGACGGCGTCTTCTCCCGCGCCAACCAGCGCAACGGCGAGCAGGCCCAGGCCCTCGCCGGATCCATCGTGAAGTTCGCGGTGCACCTGCTCGAGAACCCGGGCACCCTGCCCGAGGCCGTCCTGTCCCGCATCGCCCACAAGCACACCGCCCTCGGCATCGTCGAGGAGCAGTACCCGATCGTCTACGAGAACCTCTTCTGGGCCATCGGCGAGGTGCTCGGCGACGCCGTCACCCCCGCGGTGGGCGACGCCTGGACCGAGGTCTACTGGCTCATGGCCGACGCCCTTATCAAGATCGAGAAGGGCCTCTACGCCCAGCAGGCCAACGACAGGATGTGGACGGACTGGAAGGTCGTCGCAAAGGAGCCCACCGGCAACGCGGCCGTCACCTTCCGCTTCGAGCCGGCCGACGACACCCCGCAGTCCCGCGGCAGGGCCGGCGGCTACGTGTCCGTGCGCCTGAAGGTCGAGGACGGCCTGCGCCAGTGCCGCCAGTACTCCCTCTCCGAGAAGGCCGAGTCCACCACCGAACGTGTCATCACCGTGAAGCTGGACGAGGGCGGCGAGGTCTCGCCCATGCTCATCCAGAACGTGGAGGTCGGCGACGTCATCGAGCTGTCCAACCCCTACGGCGACATCACCCTCGAGGACGAGGACTCCACCGCTCCCCTGGTCCTGGCGACCGCCGGCATCGGCATCACGCCGGCCGCCTCCATCCTGAGCTCGCTGGCCGAACAGGGGTCCGACCGTGAGGTCGTCGTCCTGCACGCCGATGCCTCCCTGGAGTCCGTGGCCCTGCTCGGGCAGCTCACGGAGTCGCTCTCCGCGCTGCCGAACGCCCAGGCCCACCTGTGGCTCGGCGTGGCCCCGGAGCAGGCGCCCGAGGGCATCACCGTCCACGAGGGCCGCATGGACCCCTCCGAGATCGAGCTCCCCTCCGGCGCCGAGGTCATCCTCTGCGGCCCGCTCGCGTTCATGCAGTCCACCCGCTCGAAGCTGATCGACGCCGGCGTGCCCGCGACGTCCATCCGCTACGAGATCTTCGGCCCGGACCTCTGGCTCGCCGCCTGATCCGGCCCCGGAACGCGGAACGGCCCGCACCCCTCACGGGGTGCGGGCCGTTCCGCGTTCCGGGGCTCAGGCCTGGGCGAACCGGGCCTTCTGCGCCTCGAAGCGCTCACGCACGACGGCGGGCAGCGACTCGCCGAACCGGCCGAGCCACTGCTCGATGAGCTCGTTCTCCTCGGCCCACTCCGCGGCGTCGACCTTGAGGGCGTCCTCGAGGTCCTCGGCCGACACCTCGATGCCGGACAGGTCGAGCGAGCCCGCGGCCGGAACGAGACCGATCGGGGTCTCCTCGGCCTCGGCCTTGCCCTCGAGGCGCTCCACGACCCACTTCAGGACGCGCGAGTTCTCGCCGAAGCCGGGCCAGGCGAAGCCGCCGTCGCGGTTGCGGCGGAACCAGTTGACCAGGTAGATGCGCGGCAGCTTCTCCGGGTCGGCCTTGCCGGACTCCCTGACCCAGTGGGCCAGGTAGTCGCCGGCGTCGTAGCCGAGGAACGGCAGCATGGCCATCGGGTCGCGGCGCACCACGCCGACGGCGCCGGCGGCGGCCGCGGTGGTCTCCGAGGAGAGGGTGGCGCCCTTGAGGATGCCGTCCTCCCAGTCGAAGGCCTCGGTCACCAGCGGCACGGTGGTCTTGCGGCGGCCGCCGAACAGGATGGCGTCCAGCTTCACACCCCGCGGGTCGCGGTACTCGTCGGCCAGCATGTCCGTCTGCTCGATGGGCGTGCAGAACCGGGAGTTCGGGTGGGCGGCCGGGGTGCCGGACTCGGGCGTCCAGTCGTTGCCGCGCCAGTCGGTGAGGTGCTCGGGGACCTCGTCCGTCATGCCCTCCCACCACACGCCGCCGTCGTCGGTGAGGGCGACGTTGGTGAAGATGGAGTTGCCCTTGGAGATCGCGCGCATGGCGTTCGGGTTGGTGGACCAGCCGGTGCCGGGGGCGACGCCGAAGTAGCCGGTCTCCGGGTTGATCACGCGGAACTCGCCGTCCTTGCCGGCGCGGATCCAGGTGATGTCGTCGCCCAGGGTCTCGGCCTTCCAGCCCTCGATCGTGGGGTCGATGAGGGCGAGGTTGGTCTTGCCGCAGGCCGACGGGAAGGCACCGGTGATGTGGTAGGACCGGCCCTCGGGGTTGGTCAGCTTGAGGATCAGCATGTGCTCGGCGAGCCAGGCCTCGTCCCGGGCCATCACGGAGGCGATGCGCAGCGCGTAGCACTTCTTGCCGAGCAGGGCATTGCCGCCGTAGCCGGAGCCGAAGGACCAGATGGAGCGCTCCTCGGGGAAGTGCACGATCCACTTGGTCTCGTTGCACGGCCACGGCACGTCCTGCTCGCCCGGCTCCAGCGGGGCGCCCACGGAGTGCACGGCCGGCACGTAGAAGGCCTGCTCGCGGGACATCTTGTCCAGCACGTCCTGGCCGATGCGGGCCATGATGCGCATCGACAGGACCACGTAGGCGGAGTCGGTGATCTCCACGCCGTACTTCGGGTCCTCGGCGTCGAGGTGGCCCATCACGAACGGGATCACGTACATGGTGCGGCCGCGCATGGCGCCGGTGAACGCGTCGTCGAGGATGCCGTGCATCTTCGCCGGGTCCATCCAGTTGTTGGTGAAGCCGGCGTCCTCCTCCTTCTCGGAGCAGATGAAGGTGCGGTCCTCCACGCGGGCGACGTCGGCGGGATCGGAGAACGCGGCGAAGGAGTTGGGGAACTTGTCCTCGGCCAGGCGGGTCAGGGTGCCCGCCGCCACGAGCTCGTCCGCGAGGCGGTCGCGCTCCTCCTCGGAGCCGTCGACCCACTGGACGGAGTCCGGCTGCGTCAGCTCTGCAATCTGAGCGACCCACTCGCGCAGCTGGGCGTAGTCCGTGGGCGCGTCCGCCAGGGCGCGATCCGCGAACGAGGTGGTGGCGTTGTCAGCCATGGTGGAGAGTCCTCCCATTGGGGTCCGGGGCCGTTCCGTCCCGTCCACTCCGATGCGTGCACCGCCGAAGCGCGCACCACATCGTTGTGGCCGCACGGTCCTGCCATGGTACCCGAGCCCGGCTATCATGGCCGCGCCCCCGCCACACCCCCGACTCAGACCACCGCAGACCGTCGATTTGCACTTCGCCGGAGAGGTCCTGTAGTGTTCTACGAGTTCGAGCCGCTCCGGCGGATCGGATGATGCGCCCATAGCTCAGCTGGATAGAGCGTCTGTCTACGGAACAGAAGGTCAGGGGTTCGAATCCCTTTGGGCGCACGATCGGAAGGCCCCGCTCCTGCTGGAGCGGGGCCTTCGTCGTGTCGGCGCGCTCCTCTGCCACGCCCCCACGCGCGCCGCCGCGGAGGTCAGCGCCCCGGAACCACGAAGTGCGTCAGGGCGGCGTCGCGGCCGTCGAGCTCGGCCCACGGCTTCTCCACCCGGAACACCTGCATCCCGAGCGTCGGGTAGTGCTCGCTCATGCGCAACGCCGCGTCCTGGTCCGAGTCCAGGCTCATCAGCCGCATGCCCAGCTCCTGCACCCACGGCATGTGGCCCACCACCAGCAGCCGTCGCGTGGTCTCCTCCGTCTCGTTGACGACGGCCAGGGCCCGCGCCGCGTCGGCGCCGTACAGCCGCGGGTCCAGGTAGGGCGTGGGTGCCAGCTCGCCCAGGCGCTCGCACACCCACACGCACGTCTGACGGGTGCGTAGCGCATCGGAGCACACGACGGCGTCCGGGACGAGGTCGTGCTCGCGGAGCCAGTCACCGGCGGCGGGCGCCTGGGCGTGGCCCCGCTCGGCGAGCGGGCGGGCGTGGTCGTCGGCCGCGTCGGGCCAGCCGGCCTTGGCGTGCCGGAGGACGATCAGGGTCTTCGCGTCGGCGGTGCTCATGCGGCCAGGCTACGGCGACGGCCCCCGCTCGGGTGAGCGGGGACCGTCGTCGGACACGGGCGGGCGCGGGTCAGATGCTGTACTCCGGTGCCGCCCACACGACCACCTCGGGGTGGCGGTAGAAGCGGTAGCCCTGGCCGCGCACGGTGCGCACGGTGTTCGCGAGACGCCCGAGCTTGGCGCGCAGTCGGCGGATGTGCACGTCGATGGTGCGCTCGTTGGGCACCTCGTCGGCGTTGCGCCACAGGGCGTCGAGCAGCTCCTCGCGGCCGACGGTGCGCTCGCCGTTCTCCACGAGGTAGTTCAGGAGCTCGAACTCCTTGAAGGTGAGATTCAGCGACTCGCCGTCCAGCTGCACCTCGCGCCGGGACAGGTCGATCAGCACACCGGGCTGGCGCGTGGACACGGGGGCCGGTGCCTGCGCCAGGTCGGGACGGGTGCGGCCCTGCACGGTCGGATCGCCGAGCACCTGGCGCACGACCTCGAGGTCGCGGCCCTCCGCGCCGGCGGGGGCCAGGGCGACGGCGGCGTGCGACTCCGCGCCGGGGACGAGGGACTCCACGTAGTGGCGCAGCTCGTTGGCCAGCCGCGTGAGGGAGGTACCGGCGGCCGAGGCGGCCAGCTCGTCCATGCCCACGTAGATGACGAACCCACGCGCCTCGTTCTCCCGGGCCACCGCCTGGGGGCCCGGAATGCCGTTCGGCGCCAGGACCGGCGTCGGCGCCGTCTGGGAGTCGGGGGCGTCGGTGCCACCGGCCAGGCGCAGGCCTGCGCGGGCCTGGCCTCGGCGGGACATGCCGTCGGCCCGGCGCTGCGCATTGCGGACGGAGATGTGCACGTATCCGGCGGACTGACCCATGGCCACCACTCCTCTTTCGGCTCATGGCCCCTCCACCGCTCGGTCGGTGCGGCGGACGAGGCGTCACATGACAAGAATGTGACTTCACCGAGGAGACTGGCAAGTAACGTTCGCGGTTTTGTCTCACTATTTGAGAGAACGAGTCCTGAATGTGCTCAACATCACTATTCGCGGATCGGAATAGCGTTGCGCGGCCGCTCGGCTCGCCCGCATAACTCTTTCAGCGCTCCACAGGGCAGGGCGTGCCGCACATACCAGTGAGTATGCGGAATATTTATGCAGGCGACTTCCAGATTTGCCATGTGACGCCGTGATGACGGGTCGCAGCGAGCCTCGACGTCCACTAGATGGACGACACATTCGCGGCTCCGCTTGACGTCCCCGCCGGAGACGCTCCCACGAGACGGCCACGGCCCCCGCCGGGTGGGGGCGGGGGCCGTGGCCGTCTCGTGGCGGACGCGGAGGTCCGTTCAGGTCATTCCGCCAGGCCGTAGAGCCGGTCGCCGGCGTCGCCGAGGCCGGGGACGATGTAGGACCGCTCGTCCAGGCGCTCGTCGACGGCGGCCAGGTACAGGTCCACCTCGACGTCGCCCAGCGAGGCCTCCAACCGCTCGATGCCCTCGGGCGCTCCGAGCAGGCAGAGGCATGTGACCCGCGCCGCGCCGCGCTGGTAGAGGAAGCGGATGGCCTCGATCAGCGTGCCGCCCGTGGCCAGCATGGGGTCCAGGACGAACACGTGACGCCCGGACAGGTCGGCCGGCAGCCGCTCCGCGTAGGTGACGATGTCCAGCGTCTCCTCATTGCGGGCCATGCCGAGGAACCCGACCTCGGCGGACGGCGCCATCTTGGTCATCCCCTCCAGCATCCCGAGCCCCGCGCGCAGGATCGGCACGACCAGCGGACGCGGGCGGGCCAGCCGAAAGCCGGTGGTCTCGGTCACCGGGGTCTCGATCCGCACCTCCTCCATGGCCACGTCGCGCGTCGCCTCGTAGGCGAGCAGCATCACGAGCTCCTCCGTGAGCTGCCGGAAGATCATGGACGGGGTCTTCTTGTCCCGCAGGACGCTGAGCTTGTGGGCCACGAGCGGGTGGTCGACGATGTGGACGCGCATGGCGCCCACGGTACCGCCCACGCGCGCCCCTCCGCCCGTCCCCGCGCCCGCGGGGGCGCCGACACCGCCGCTAGGCTGGCCGCGTGTCCGCCCCCGTCCCCTCCCCCGCGCCCACGGCCGAGCAGGAGCACGCGTGGATGGGCCTGGCACTCCGGGCCGCCCGCGCGGCCGGAGCGGCCGGCGACGTGCCGATCGGCGCCGCGCTCGTGGCCGGCGACGGGACCGTCCTGGCCGTCGTCGGGAACGAGCGCGAGCAGCACCACGACCCCACCGCCCACGCCGAGGTCCTCGCGCTGCGCCGCGGCGCGGAGCTGCGGGCCGCCGCCGGAGCGGGCGACGGCTGGCGCCTGACGGACTGCACCCTCGTGGTGACCCTCGAGCCCTGCCCCATGTGCGCCGGTGCGCTGCTGCTGGCCCGGATCCCGCGCGTCGTGTTCGGGGCGTGGGACCCGAAGGCGGGCGCGTGCGGATCGGTGCTGGATGTGGTCCGCGACCCCCGCTTCAACCACCAGGTGCAGGTCCGCGCCGGCGTCCGTTCCGAGGAGAGCGCGGCGCTGCTGCGGGGGTTCTTCGCGGCACAGCGCGACTGAACGCGCCCGCGCCCGACGCCGGCGGGCGGCCGGTTTGGGCGCGCCGCCACGGCTCGGGTAGGGTGTCCTGGTCTGGTGACGTGTCCGAGCGGCCGAAGGTGCAGCACTCGAAATGCTGTGTACGGTAACCCCGTACCGTGGGTTCAAATCCCACCGTCACCGCCAGATGTGAAGCCCGGGAGCCTCGTGTTCCCGGGCTTTCGCCATGCCGGGGCGGGTCCGGCCGCCGGCTCAGCGCGGCAGGACGGCGTCCAGGAACGAGGCCACCGCGGACCACGAGATGGTGGCGTGCACGGCGCTGGCCGGCACACCGGTGCGGAGCACCTCCGCGCTGCGGGTCTTCGCGGTCATCATGCCCAGGTCGTGGCCGCCCTCGGCCACCGAGTAGAACGCGGTGCGCAGTCCGGCGGCCTCGGCGGCCCGGTACAGCTCGAGGCTCTGCCCCCACGGGACCGTGACGTCCTTGCGCCCGTGGACGACCAGCAGGGGCGGCGAGTCCGGGCGCACGTGTGTGATCGGCGAGGCCAGCCGGGTCAGGCCGCCCGAGGCCAGGACCGGTACCCCCAGCATGTCCGACTTGGTGCTGCGGTCGTCGAGGTGGCAGTGCTCGAGCCGGTTCGCGCGGTTGTAGTCCGCGCACGCGCCCGGGAGCATCTGACGGTTCATCGTCAGGAAGTCCGTGGGGCCGAAGAAGTCCACGATCGCCTGGACGCGGTCCTCCTCCGGGATCGCGTGGCCGCCGTCGGGCACCTCCCGGCCGGGCGGCGGCACCTGCTCCCGGTCCAGGTCCTGCCCGCCCGTGAGGCCGGCCATGAGGGCGTTCCAGCCGCCCGATGACGAGCCGGCCACCGCCACCCGCCCCGCGTCCAGCTGCAGGCCCGGGGCGTTGCGCCGCACCCAGCGGACCGCCGCCGTCGCGTCCTCCACCTGGGCAGGGAACGTGCCCTGCTTGGAGCTGCGCACCGAGAACGCGGCGACGGCGTAGCCGTGCGGGACCAGGCCGCGGGCGACGTCGGCGCCGTCGCTGTAGCCGCGATCGCTGCGCCAGCCGGAGCCCGCGTTCCACACGAGGACCGGGAACGGGCCCTGGCCCGGCGGCCGGTACACGTCGATGCGTCCGGCGCGCCCGGGCAGGGCCGCGTACGTGTGGCCGGTGGAGCTGCGCATGCCGTACAGGGCCGTCGCGTTGGCGCCCAGCGGCCCGGCGGGCGCGCCGGCCAGGTCGGCGACGACGGCCACCCCGCCCACCGCGAGGGCGCCGACCCCGAGGCCGAGCGCGGCGCGGCGGGACACCCGCGCGGACCGTGCGGTCGACGTCATGGGCCCCCTTCCGGTGCGGAGCCAGGCACCCCGCCCCGGCGAGCGTAACCGAGCGGCGGCGGCCGACCCCCGTACCGTGTCCGCGGCCGGTGCGATCATGGGGCCATGTCTGTTCGGGTGCTGGCCATCGGCAAGAAGCATGAGGCGTGGGTCGTCGACGGGATCGACCGCTACGAGCGTCGCCTCAAGAAGCCCTACGACCTCTCGTGGCGTCTGCTGCCGCACTCCGCGCGGCAGGAGGAGGCGGCGCGCACGGAGGAGTCGGACCGGATCCTGGGCGCGGTCGGCGCGGACGAGCACCTGATCCTGCTGGACGAGCGGGGGACGGCGTTCGACTCGCCGGGTCTGGCGCGGCACCTGCAGAGCCGGTTCGACGTCGGCGCCCCGGTGACGATGGTGATCGGAGGCGCGTACGGGGTGGACGCCCGGGTCCACGCCCGCGCGGACCGCGTCTGGTCCCTGTCCCCGCTCGTCTTCCCGCACCAGCTCGTGCGGCTGATCCTGGCGGAGCAGGTCTACCGAGCCCAGGAGATCTCCGCCGGCCGACCATACCACCACGCATGAGCGGGCCCGCGGAGACCGCAGCGGGCTCGGCCACGCCCGCGGCCGACGTCGTCCTGGGCCGGTTCACCGAACCCACGCGCGCCTGGTTCACGGGCGCGTTCGAGGCCCCGACGCCGGCCCAGCTCGGCGCGTGGGACGCGATCTCCTCGGGGCGGCACGCGCTGGTGATCGCGCCGACCGGCTCGGGCAAGACCCTCTCCTCCTTCCTCTGGGCGCTCGACTCGTTCGTGCGCGAGCCCGCCGCCGAGGGGACGGCGGCCACCCGCGTCCTCTACGTCTCGCCGCTGAAGGCGCTCGGCGTGGATGTGGAGCGGAACCTGCGGGCCCCGCTGGTGGGCATCAGGCAGACCGCCGCGCACCAGGGCAGGCCCGTGCCGCGCGTGCGGGTGGGTGTGCGCTCCGGGGACACCCCGGCGGCCGAGCGGCGGCGCCTGCAGCAGGATCCGCCGGACATCCTCATCACCACGCCCGAGTCGCTGTACCTCATGCTCACCTCGCAGGCCCGAGCGGCGCTGGCCGGGGTCCGCACGGTGATCGTGGACGAGGTGCACGCCGTGGCCGGGACCAAGCGCGGCGCCCACCTGGCCGTCTCCCTCGAGCGCCTGGACGCCCTGCTGGACACGCCGGTGCAGCGGATCGGCCTGTCCGCCACGGTCGAGCCGGCCGCCGAGGTGGCCCGGTTCCTCGGCGGCACGCAGCCGGTGACGGTGGTGCGGCCCGCCTCGGCCAAGCGCTGGGACCTGACGGTCACGGTGCCGGTGCCGGACCTGACGGACCTCTCCTCCCCCGCCGCAGCCCACGACCTGGGGCCCGGCTCCTCGACGGGCGGGCTCGGCGACGAGGGCGCGGTGACGGGCGGGTCCATCTGGCCGCACGTCGAGGAGCGGATCGTGGACCTGGTGGCCGAGCGGCGTTCCACGCTCGTGTTCGCCAACTCCCGGCGCCTGGCCGAGCGCCTCACCGGTCGGCTCAACGAGATCTGGGAGGCCCGCGCCGAGGCGGCCGCCGCGGCCGAGCACCCGGACGCCGTCCCCGGCTTCCGCACACCGGACCCGACCGGCTTCCACGGCCCCGCCCAGGTGGCCGGGCAGACCGGCACCGGATCGGGCACCGTCTCCGACTTCGCCCGCGCCCACCACGGCTCCGTGTCCAAGGAGCAGCGCGCCATCGTCGAGGAGGCGCTGAAGACCGGCCAGATCCGCTGCGTCGTGGCCACGAGCTCGCTCGAGCTGGGCATCGACATGGGCGCGGTGGACCAGGTGATCCAGGTCGAGTCGCCGCCCTCGGTGGCCTCCGGTCTGCAGCGCGTGGGCCGCGCCGGCCACCAGGTGGGTGAGGTCTCCCGCGGCGTGTTCTTCCCCAAGCACCGGGGCGACCTCGTGGACACCGCCGTCGTGGCCGAGCGCATGACGGCCGGGCGCATCGAGTCGCTGCGGATCCCCGCCAACCCGCTGGACATCCTCGCCCAGCACACCGTGGCCGCCGTCGCCGTCGCGGACCTGGACGCGCAGGAGTGGTTCGACCTCGTGCGCCGGTCCGCGCCGTTCGCCACGCTGCCGTTCTCCGCCTACGAGTCCGTGCTCGACCTGCTGGCCGGCCGCTACCCCTCGGACGAGTTCGCCGAGCTGCGCCCGCGCATCCTGTGGGACCGGGAGAACGGCACGCTCGCCGCCCGCCCCGGCGCCCAGCGCCTCGCGGTCACCTCGGGCGGCACCATCCCGGACCGCGGCCTGTTCGGGGTGTTCCTGGCCTCCGACGGCGGCGCGGACGGCACCCCCGGCGGCGCGGCGGCCGGGGACACGGCCGAGTCGGCGGGCTCCGCGTCCGCGGGCTCGGCCCGCTCCGGCGGGCGCCGGGTCGGCGAGCTCGACGAGGAGATGGTCTACGAGTCCCGCGTGGGGGACGTCATCCTGCTGGGCGCCACGAGCTGGCGCATCGTGGACATCACCGCGGACCGCGTCCTGGTGCTGCCCGCCTACGGGCAGCCCGGCAAGCTCCCGTTCTGGCGGGGCGACGCCGCGGGCCGGCCGGCGGAGCTGGGCGACGCCGTCGGGCGCTTCCGCCGCGAGCTGGACGCGGACCCCGAGGCCGGCCGCACCCGCCTGGCCGCCGCGGGCCTGGACCCGTGGGCGCAGGACAACCTGCTGGCCTACCTGAAGGACCAGCGCGAGGCCACCGGGGTGCTGCCCACCGAGCAGACGCTCGTGGTGGAGCGGTTCACGGACGAGCTCGGCGACTGGCGCGTGGTGCTGCACTCCCCCTACGGCATGGCGGTGCACGCCCCGTGGGCGCTCGCGGTGGGGGCGCGGCTGGCGCAGCGGTACGGGCTGGAGACCGGCTCGGGCGCGGCGATGGCGGCCGACGACGGGATCGTGCTGCGCATCCCCCTGATGGACGCGGAGCCGCCGGGCGCGGAGCTGTTCGAGTTCACGGCCGAGGAGCTGGGTGAAATCGTCACGGCGGAGGTCGGCGGGTCCGCGCTGTTCGCCGCCCGGTTCCGGGAGAACGCGGCCCGGTCCCTGCTGCTGCCGCGCCGTGACCCCGGGCGGCGGACCCCCCTGTGGCAGCAGCGGCAGCGGTCCGCGCAGCTGCTGGACGTGGCGCGGAAGCACCCGCGGTTCCCCGTGATCCTGGAGACCGTGCGCGAGGTGCTCCAGGACGTCTACGACCTCCCTGCGCTCAAGGAGCTCGCGGGGCGGGTGTCCTCGCGGGCCGTCCGGCTCGTGGAGGTCACGACGACGGCGCCCTCGCCGTTCAGCCAGTCCATCCTGTTCGGCTACATCGCCCAGTTCATCTACGAGGGCGACTCCCCGCTGGCCGAGCGCCGCGCCGCCGCGCTCTCCCTCGACCCGGCGCTGCTGTCCGAGCTGCTGGGCACGGAGGAGCTGCGCGAGCTGCTCGACGCCGGGGTCATCGCGGAGGTCGAGGCCCAGCTGCAGCGGCTCGCACCCGACCGGCGCGCCCGCGGGGCCGAGGGCGTGGCGGACCTGCTGCGCCTGCTGGGGCCGCTGTCCGTGGCCGAGGCCGCGCGGCGCACACGGGCCGAAGGGGAGACGGAGGAGGCCGCGGACGAGGCCGCCGTCGCCGGGATGCTGGCGGAGCTCGAGCGCGCCGGCCGCGCGTTCCGCCTGCGCCAGGACGGGGTCGAGCGGTTCGCCGCCGTCGAGGACGCCGCCCGCCTGCGGGACGCGCTCGGCACGCCGATCCCGCACGGAGTGCCCACCGCGTTCCTCGACCCGGTCGACGACCCGCTCGGGGACCTCGTGGGCCGCTACGCCCGCACCCACGGCCCCTTCACCGCCGCCGAGGCGGGGGCCGCGCTGGGGCTGGGGGGCGCCGTCGTGCTGTCGGTGCTGCAGCGCCTGGCCACCGAGCGCCGCGTGAGCACGGGCGCGTTCCGGCCGGAGGGCACCCCCGGAGCCGCCGGCCTGGACGCCGAGTGGTGCGACGCCGAGGTGCTGCGGCGGATCCGCATGCGCTCCCTCGCCGCGCTGCGCGCCGAGGTCGAGCCGGTGGACCAGGCCGCGTACGCCCGGTTCCTCGCCGACTGGCAGCACCTGCGGCCGCGGACGGGGCGCGACGGGGCCTGGCGGCCGCCGGCCACGCTCGAGGGCGTGGACGGGGTGGCCACCGTCCTGGACCAGCTGGCCGGCACGCCCCTGCCCGCGAGCGCGTGGGAGTCCCTCGTGCTGCCCGCCCGCGTGCGGGACTACGCCCCCGCCCTGCTCGACGAGCTGCTGGCCACGGGCGAGTACGTGTGGTCGGGCGTCGGGGAGGCCACCGGCAACGACGGCTGGGTGGCCCTGCACCCCGCCGACGCCGTGGACCTCACGCTGCGCCTGCCCGAGCCCACCGAGGAGACGCCCGCCGACGCCGCCCTGCGCGCGGCCGTGCTCGAGGTGCTCGCCGGCGGCGGGGCCTGGTTCTTCCCCCAGCTCGTGGAGCGGGTGCGGGCGGTGCAGGCGGCGGCCGGCGACGGCGGCACGGGGGCTGCGGGCGGGGCGGTCGGGCCCGACCCGCACCGCGGCCCGGCCGACCTGGCCCGCGGACCCGCGGTGCTGGGCGCGCTGTGGGGCCTGGTGTGGGACGGCCGGGTCGGCAACGACACGTTCGCCCCCGTCCGCGGCCTGCTCTCGCTCGGCAAGACCGCGCACCGCACCGGCCGGCAGATGCCGCGGGCCCGCACCGCGCGGACGGGCGGGGCCGCGGGGGCGGCGGCCGGGCGCGGACTCGGCGGGCGGCTGGCCGGGGTGCGCGGGCGTGGCCGGTACGCGGGGCTCACCTCGTCCGAGGACGGCGCCCGGGGCTCGGCCGGTCTCACGGCGGGGACCGTCGGGCTCTCGGCCGCCGAGCAGGCCCGCTCGGCCGGCCGCTGGTCCCTGCTGCCGGCCGCCGAGCAGGACCCCACGATCCGCGCCCACGCCACCGCCGAGCTGCTGCTGGACCGGTACGGCGTGATCACGCGCGGCTCCGTGGTGGCCGAGGAGGTCCCCGGCGGGTTCGCGGGGCAGTACCGTCTGCTCACCCGGATGGAGGACGCGGGACAGGTGCGCCGCGGCCACTTCGTCGACGGGCTGGGCGGCGCACAGTTCTCCACCGGCGCCGTCGTGGATCGGCTGCGCGGGTTCCAGCGGGACGAGGAGGACGCCGCCGTCGACGCCGCCCCGCTCGCCCTCGCCCTGGCCGCGACGGATCCGGCGAACCCCTACGGCGCCGCGCTGGACTGGCCGTCCGTGCCGGCCGGGCCGGACGGCGTCGTGCCCACGGGCCACCGCCCGGGCCGGAAGGCGGGCGCCGTCGTCGTGCTGATCTCGGGGCGGCTGGCCCTCTACATGGAGCGCGGCGGGCGCACGCTGCTCGCGTTCACGGAGGAGCCGGGCGAGCTGCGGGCCGCGGCGGAGGCGCTCGTGTGGGCATTGCGCACCGGCCGGACCGAGCGGCTGAGCCTGGAGAAGGTCAACGGCGGGCCCGTCCTCGGCACGCCGCTGGCCGCGGCGCTGCTGGCCGCGGGGTTCTACTCGAGCCCGTCGGGGATCCGGTTCCGGAACTGAGAGCCCGTGTCCGTCCGTCCGTCCGCAACGCGGGTTGAGTTGTCGCGGGTCCCGCCGTCGAACACCCGCGACAACTCAACCCACGTTGCCCGGGGTGGCCCTGTCGCGGCGACGGGTCCCGGGGGTAGGTTCGGCCCATGAGCATCGACGCCGCCCCGCCCGAGGACGTGGGCACCGCCCCCACGGGCACGTCCCCCGCCCCCGAGGCCCTCGAGGACTCCCTGCCGCACCCCTCGGACCCCTCCGTCACCCCGTTCCTCCTGTTCGAGGGCGACGCCGGTGCGGCCATGGACGCCTACCTCACCGCGTTCGTGGAGCACCTGCCGGTCACCGAGGTCCGCCGCGACCTCTTCGACGACTCCTCCCCGCGCGGCGCCGCATGGGCGGGCAAGGTCCTGCACGGCGAGCTCGAGATCGCCGGCCAACGGCTGCGGTTCTTCGACTCCTTCACCCCGCACGGGTTCACGTTCACCCCGGCCATCAGCCTGTTCGTCGAGCTGCCGGACGCCACCGCGGTCGACGCCATCCACGACGCGCTCCTCGCCGGCGGCGGCCGTGACTACATGCCGCCCGACGACTACGGCTTCTCCCGCCGCTTCGCGTGGGTCGGGGACCGCTTCGGCGTGACCTGGCAGCTCAACGCGGCCTGAGCCGGTGACGGCCCGTGCCTGAAGGCGACTCCCTCGTCCGCGTCGCGCACCGGCTCCGCCCCGTGCTCGAGGGCCGGGTCCTGACGCACGCGGATCTGCGCGTGCCCCGCCACGCCACCGCGGACCTGACCGGCTGGACGGTGGCCGAGGTCCTGCCGCGCGCCAAGTACCTGCTGATGCGGCTGACCCCGCCCACGGATCGCCCCGGGGCCCGGCCGCTCACGCTGATCTCGCACCTGAAGATGGAGGGGCGCTGGCTCGTCTCCGCCGTCGACGCGCGGTGGGGCGCCCCCGCCTGGCAGGTGCGGGCGGCGCTGGAGACGGCGGAGCACCGCGTGCTCGGCGCCCAGCTGGGCCTGCTCACCCTCGTGCCCACCGCCGACGAGGCCACCGTCCTCGGCCACCTCGGCCCCGACCTGCTGGACCCGGCCTGGGACACGCCCGACGACGGCGCCGCGCTGCTCGCCGAGGGCGTGCGGCGGCTCACGGCCCGGCCCGAGCGGCCGGTCGGCCTGGCCCTGCTCGACCAGCGGCTCGTCTCCGGGATCGGCAACATCTACCGCTGCGAGGCCCTCCTGCTGGCCGGCATCGACCCGCACCGGCCGATCGGTGAGGTCGACGACGTCGCCGGACTCGTGCTGCTCGCCCGGGACCTGCTGCGCGCCAACGTCCCGCCCGCCGCCCCCGCCGCGGGGGCCCGGCGCCGGACCACAGGCGTGCGCCCGAACCCGGCGCGACCCTTCGGGGTCGAGGTGCTGGTTCCGGCCGGTCCGTCACCCGGCACGGCACCCGGCCGGACGCCAGGCGCGCGCGGTGGGGGGACGCCGTCGTACTGGGTCTACGGGCACGACCGCACCCCGTGCCTGCGCTGCCGCGGCCCCGTCCACCAGGAGGACTACGGCTCCCCCGAGGACGACGCGCGGCGGCTGTGGTGGTGCCCGCACTGCCAGCGCTGAGCCGGACGCACCCGAACGGTGGCCGCGTGTCGTCCCCGTTCCCTACGCTGAACCCGCCCCGACCCGAGGAGGAGCCATGGCCGACCCGTTCCCGAAGGACCCGGAGGGCGCCGTCGTCGCGCTCGTGCTGGCCGGCGGCACCGGCGGCCGCCTCCTGCCGCTCACCGCGGCCCGCGCCAAGCCGATGGTGCCGCTGGCGGGCCAGTACCGGCTGATCGACGTCGTGCTGTCCAACCTGGCCCACTCGCGCCTGCGGGACGTGTGGGTCGTGGAGCAGTACCGCCCCTTCACGCTCAACCAGCACCTGGCCGGCGGCCGGCCGTGGGATCTCGACGGCACCCGCCACGGCCTGCGGCTCCTGCCTCCCGCGCAGGGCCGCGCCGAGGAGGGCTTCGCCCGCGGCAACGGCCACGCGATCGCCCAGCAGCTGCCGCTGCTGGAGCAGTTCGGCGCCGAGACCGTCGTCGTGCTCTCCGCGGACCACCTGTACCAGCTGGACCTGCGCCCCGTGCTGGCCGAGCACGCCCGCTCCGGCGCCGAGCTCACCGTGGTCACCACCGAGACGGACGAGGACCCCGCGCGCTTCGGCGTCGTGCAGGTGGACGACGACGGCGCCGTGACCGACTACGCCTACAAGCCGGAGGACCCGGCCGGCACGCTCGTGGCCACCGAGGTGTTCGTGTTCGACGTCGCCGCGCTCTCCGAGGTGGTCGGCGACCTCGTGGCGGGCGAGGACGAGGCGGCCACCAAGGACGAGGGCGAGACCGATGAGGACGGCGACCCCGTGGGCTCCTCCCTCGGCGACTACGGGGAGAGCATCATCCCGGCGTTCGTGGCGCGGGGGCGCGTACGGGAGCACCGCCTGGTGGGGTACTGGCGGGACATCGGCACCCTGGACGCGTACGTCCGCGCCCACCGGGAGATCCTCGACGGCACCGGCCTGGACGTCGCCGCCGAGGGCTGGCCGCTGATCACCAACCCCCACCAGGCGCCGCCGGCGTGGGTGGCCCCGGACGCCCGCGTCTCCGGCTCGCTGCTCAGCCCGGGCTGCCGGATCGAGGGCGAGGTGTCGGACAGCGTGGTCGGCCCCGGGGTGGTCGTGGCGGCCGGCGCCACGGTGCGCGGCAGCCTCCTGCTCGGCGACTGCGAGGTCCCCGCGGGCGCGGTGCTGGACACCGTGGTGGTCGACGTCGGCGGGGCGGTCCCGGCGCACGAGGTGACGGGGCGCGCCGCGCCGGCCGAGGAGGTCGTGGTGCTCACCCCGCAGGACCGCGGCCCGGCCGAGGACGAGACCACCGGCTCGGGCCGGCCCGGCCGGTCGGACTGAACGGCGCCGGTCGGACGCAGCCGCGCCGGGCTGGGAGGATGGACCCGTGGCCGTCCCCTCTCCCCTCCCCCCGCGCAACGGCGTCAACGCCACGCGCCTGCGCCTGCCCGCCGCCGGCTGGCCCACCGCGCAGGACTACGTGCTCCACCGGTTCGGTCACGTGGACCCGGACGGCATCCGCGCGCGCTTCGCCCGCGGCGAGGTCGTGGCGGCGGACGGCACCGCACTGACGCCGGCGACGCCGCTCGGCGTGCATGACGACCTCTGGTACTACCGGGACGTCCCCGACGAGGCCCCGCTGCCCGTGACGCACACGCTCCTGCACCGCGACGAGCACCTCGTGGTCATCCACAAGCCGCACTTCCTGCCCACCACCCCGGGCGGCCGCTTCGTCCAGGAGACGGCGCTGGTGCGGCTGCGCAACGAGCTCGGCCTCGATGACCTCGTCCCCCTGCACCGGCTCGACCGGGCGACGGCCGGCGTCGTGATGTTCTCCGCGAACCCGGCCACCCGCGGCGCCTACCACCTGCTGTTCGAGCGGCGTGCCGTGGCCAAGACCTACGAGGCCGTGGCGCTCCTGCCGGACGCCCCCGACGACGGCGCCCGCCGCCCCGGTGCCCCGGCCGACCCCGTCCTGGGGCGGTTCCCGCTGACCGTGCGCAGCCGGATCCGCAAGGACAAGGGGGTCCTGCGCTCTGTGGTGGAGGAGATCCCACCGGCCGCGTCGGGACGCCGCGCGGGCGCGCCGGTGCGGACCCGGCGGGCGAACCGGCCCCACGCCGGGGCGAACGCGGAGTCCCGGGTGGAGCTGCTGGGCGTCGGCGTCTCCGCCGGGACCCTGGCGGGGCGGCGCGTGGCGCACCTGCGACTCACCCCGCGCACGGGCCGCACCCACCAGCTGCGCATCCACCTGGCCGCCCTGGGCCTGGGCATCGCGTTCGACCCGTTCTACCCGGACCTGCTGGACCTCGCCCCGGACGACGTCACACGGCCCCTGCAGCTGCTCTCCCGGTCGCTGCGCTTCACGGACCCGGTGACGGGTGAGGAGCGGGAGTTCACCTCCCCCGCCGAGCTGCAGGAGCGACCGCGGTGACGGGCGGGGACCCGGCCGGCCTGCTGGACGCGCTCGGAGCGTGGTTCCACCCGCTCACCGCGCTGCTCGTGGCCCTGGACGCCCCGATCCCGCCCGTCCCGTCGGAGGTGGTGGTCATCGGCTCGGGCGCGCTCGCGGCGGAGGGCCGGGTCTCCCCCGTGGCCGCGGTGCTGGCGGCGTGGCTGGGCTGCTGGGCCGGGGACGTCGGCCTCTACGCGCTGTTCCGCCACGGCCTCGCCGACCGCCTGGACCGCTGGGCGTGGTGGCGGCGGATCCACCGGGGGATCCGGACTCTGCTGGTGCGGGTGGGCCCGGCGGGCAGCCTGGCGGGGCTGTCCGTGCTGCGGTTCGTCTCGGGCGGACGGACGGCGTCGATGGCGGCGGCCGGGATCGGCGGGATCCGCTGGCCCGTGTTCCTGTGGCTGTCCGGGGCGGGCTCGCTCGCGTGGTCCGGGTCCATGGTGGGGCTCGGCTGGATCACCGGCCGGGCCACCGGCCTGCCGTGGTGGGCGTCCGCGGTGGTCGGCATGGTGTTCGGTACCCTTGCAGGGTTGATGATCGCGGGGATCATGGCCCACCGTCGCCGGGGCCGGAAGGGGTGAGCATGCAGGACGCGTCCTCCGAGTCCCGCGCCGCCCTCGAGCGCCTCCGGGACGCCTCGGCGCCCCGTCCCGACGACGACGCGCCGCGTGCCCCCGCCGCGCGCCCCCGCCGCGCCATGGCCGCGCCCGGGGAGATCTCCCGCCGCGATCTGCGCCGTCACGAGCGCGCCCTGCGCTCGGGCCGACCCGAGACCGCCGCCGAGCGCCGCGTGCGCGAGGACCGCCGCGCGGATGTGCACCGCGCCATGGACCGCCTGCGCACTCCGGGCGCTCCCGCCCAGCAGCGCCCACGCCGCGACCTCAGCGAGATCCTGGACCGCCTCGGCAGCCCGGACCTCGCCCGTTTCACCGACCCGCTCGTCGGCACGGTCGAGCGCGTCCTCCCCGCCCCGGGGCGGGACCCGGAGAAGGCCGCGGAGGCCGCACGCCGCCGCACTGCGGCCGAGGAGCGCCGGCGGGCCCGCCTCGACGAGGAGGCCCGCCGGGCCCAGGCCGCGCGGGTGGCCCGCCGCCGCCGCGAGGAGGAGAAGCAGCGCCGTCGGCGTGAAGCCGAGCGGCGCCGTCGGGTGGCGGCCGAGGAGAAGGCACGTGCCGCCGCCGAGGCGGAGGCCCGCCGCCGGGAGCGGGAGGAACGGCGCCGCCGGGAGGCGGAGGTCGCCGCCGAGCGCGCCCGCGTGCAGGCGGAGCGGCGGGCCCGCGAGGAGGCCGCGCTCGCGGAGCGGGAGCGGCTCCGGCTCGAGGCGGAGGCGGAGGCGGAGCGCCGTCGGCAGGCGGCCGAGGCCGAACGCCGTCGCCTCGAGGCCGAACGCGTCGAGGCCGAGCGGCGCCGTCGGGCCGAGGAGGCCGAGCGGCGCCGTCGCGAGGCGGAGGAGGCCGCCCGCCGCGAGGCCGAGCGACGTCGTCGCCAGGCCGCACGCGTCCGCGCCCACACCGTGCTGCACGCCGAACGCGCCCTCGCCCAGGCCCGGCTCCTCGAGGACCGAGCCCGGGAGGCCGAGCGCCGCGCGGCGGAGGACGCCGCCCGCCGCCGCCGCGAGCACGAGGAGCGGGAGTCCCGCGCGCTGGCCCGGGCCGCGCGCGAGCTCGAGGGCCCCGAGGTCTTCCCGGCCGCCGCCGACCGGCCGCTGCTGTCCGACCCGGAGGAGCGGCTCACCGATGAGGAGCTCTTCGCCCGGGCCCGGGTGGCCCTGCCCGAGTGGCGGCGGCGGCAGCGGCTCTCCACGAAGGCGCAGGCCGTCCGGGCCGAGGCCACCGCCCACTCCTCGGCGGGGCCGGTCACGGGCGCCCTGCCCCTGATCCCCGGCTACACCCCCGCGCCGCCCGAGGAGCCGGCCGGCTCACCGACCGCTGCGGACCGACGCGGCCAGGCGCTGCTGACCGTCGTGTGGGCGCTGTTCGTGCTCTCCGGTGCGTGGGGCCTCGGTCTGGCCGGCCGCGTCCCGGGGCTCGCCGCGCTCGACGCCGGCGCCTACCCGCTCACCGCCGACGGCCGACACGGCCCCGGCGCGAGCGTGTTCGGACTGTCCCCGCTGCACCCGGCGATCTGGCCGGTGCTGTGGCTGCTCACCGGGATGTACGTGCTCCGGCAGTGGGGGCCGGGCCAGGGCGCGTCGCCGCGGCACCGCCGCATCCGAGGCGCGGTCGCGGGGACCCTGCTGGCGCTGGCGCTGTGGTTCCCCCTGGCCGTCCTGGCCCCCGGGGGCTTCGACGTCGTCCCGTGGCTGCTCGCCCTGGTCCTCATGCTCCGTGTGGTCCGGCGGCTCGGCGCCCGCCCGGCGGCCCGCCGCGTCGCACGGGTGGCCGAGGACGGCGCGCTCGGCGTGCTGCTGGGCACCCTCCTCGCCGGCGCACCCACCGCGGTGGGCGCCGCCCTCCACGCCTGGGGTGTGCACGTCGACTGGTTCCCGACCGAGCTGCTCGCCCTGCTGGTGCTGGTGGCCCTGCTGCTGGCGGCCCTGCGCCTCGTGCTCGGGGGGCGCGGCCGCATGGGTGTGGCCCTGGGCATGGCCTGGACCCTGCTCTGCCTCGCCCTGCCCCGCCTGCTGCCCAGCCCGCTCGGGGCGCAGCAGAGCGTGTGGGTGGGTCTCGCGGCCGCCTTCGGGGCGCTGCTGCTGGTCACCGCCGCGGCCGTGCGCCGCTCCTGGGCCCGCCAGATCGAGCGCGACGCCGCCCGCCGGCCGCACCCGGCCGGCGCCTGAGCCCGGCCCCGTTCAGCGCCCGAGCCCAGCGGGCACCGGGACCCACCGGCCGCCGTCGCGCCGGAGCACGTCCAGCCGGCCCGTCACGGCGACGCCGGACACCGCCTCCGCCATCCGCCGCGCCACCTCGGCGGCCTCGGCGTCCTCGCCGGCCCGGTGCGAGCCGGGCACCGTGAAGCGCAGCACGATCCGCGGGACGCGCGCGACGACCTCGATGTCCTTGGCCGCGAGCACGTGCGTGGCCTGGACGGCGGCCTCGGCCAGGTCCATGACCTCTTCGGGTCGGTGGCCGGGCAGGAGGTCGCCGATCTGCAGGCGGGCGCGGTAGGAGGGCATGGGCCCAGGGTAGGGGTGGACGCAGCAGCGGTGACGACTTCTCTCGTCGCGCGGGCCGGCCCGCCCTTCCGCCCGCGGCGGACGCGAGCCCTCCCGTGTCCGGACCCGCTCGTAGGGTGGGGTGCATGACTCAGAC
The DNA here is from genome assembly GCF_024519795.1 of Micrococcus sp. Mcc89. NCBI lineage: Bacteria > Bacillati > Actinomycetota > Actinomycetes > Micrococcales > Micrococcaceae > Micrococcus > Micrococcus sp. Mcc89. The sequence continues at coordinate 28,905 of NZ_JALJRI010000045.1, forward strand.
CGCCACCCCGCAGACCGACGCCCCCGCCGTGCCCGCGATCTTCGAACCGATCGAGATCAACGGCGTGCGCGTGCGCAACCGCCTGATCCTGCCGCCGATGTGCCAGTACTCGTGCGAGGCGCGCGACGGCGTCCCCCACGGCTGGCACTTCCAGCACCTGGGCGCCCGCGCGGCCGGCGGCTTCGGGATCGTGGTGGCCGAGGCCACCGCCGTCACCCCCGAGGGACGCATCTCCGCGTGGGACACCGGCCTGTGGAACGACGAGCAGCGGGACGCGTGGGCGCCGATCGCCGAGTTCATCGCCTCCCAGGGCGCCCTGCCCGCCATCCAGCTCGGCCACGCCGGCGCCAAGGCCTCGACCGTCCCCATGCACCCGGGCGCGCCCGCCGGGCAGCCGATCCTCGAGGGCCCCGACTCCTGGGAGACCCTCTCCCCCTCCGGCGTGGCCACCAACTCCATGGAGATCCGCACCCACGCGATGCGGGTGGACGAGATCCGGGAGACCGTCCAGGCCTTCGCCGACGCCGCCGAGCGCGCCGACCGTGCCGGCTTCGGCGCCGTGCAGCTGCACGCCGCCCACGGCTACCTCATCCACCAGTTCCTCTCGCCGCTGACCAACACCCGGACCGACGAGTACGGCGGGGACTTCGAGGGCCGCACCCGCTTCCTCAAGGAGGTCGTGGCGGCCGTGCGCGAGGTGTGGCCCGCGGACAAGGTCCTCGGCATCCGCATCTCCGGCTCGGACTGGGTCGAGGGCGGCTGGAGCATCGAGGAGACCGTCCGCCTGGCGCAGGAGCTGCAGGGGCAGGTGCACTGGTTCGACCTGTCCTCCGCGGGCATCGGGGACACCTACGAGGGCCCTCAGGGCCCGGGCTATCAGGTGCCGCTGGCCACCGCCGTGAAGGAGGGCACCGAGGGGATCGTGGTGTCCGCCGTCGGCTCGCTGACCGGCGCCGAGGAGGTCGCGGCCGTGGTGGACGAGGACCGCGCCGACGCCGTCTGTGTGGGTCGCGCCGCCCTGGCGAACCCGAACTGGCCGACCGCGGCCGCCCTCGCCCTCGACGTCCCCTCGGAGCAGGTGCCGATGGCCCGGCAGTACTTCCGCGCCAAGTGGTGAGCGGAACACGCGGGACCCGGTGTGCCCCCGGCGCGGAACTCCGGTAGAACAGAACCATGAGCGTGCGCACCCCCGACCCGAATCCGGGCTGGCTGTCCGACGAGGACCTCTACGAGGCCCGGCGTCGGCTGCCCATGGTGTATGTGGAGGCCATCCCGGTGCGGCTGGACTCCCTCGGCTACGTCACCGAGATCGGCCTGCTCTACGTGGCGGACGAGACCGGCACGTTCCAGCGGACGTTCGTCTCCGGCCGCGTCCAGTACCGGGAGACCATCCGCGCCGCGCTGATGCGCCACCTGGAGAAGGACCTCGGCCCGCTCGCGTTCCCGCAGCTGCCGCCGTCGGTGGTCCCCTGCACCGTCGCCGAGTACTTCCCGGCGCCGTCCGAGACCGGGCTGACGGACGACCGCCAGCACGCCGTGGCCCTGGTCTACGTGGTGCCGGTGACGGGTGAGTGCCAGCCGCGCCAGAACGCGCTCGAGCTGACCTGGCTCACCCCCGAGGAGGCCCTCGGCGAGGACATCCAGGCCGAGTTCATCGGTGGCCGCGGGGACCTGGTGCGCCAGGCCCTCGCCCACGTGGGATGGGGGCGCTGAGCATGGCACCGGTCGTCGGCGGCTACCTCCGCCATCTGAAGTCCCAGGACGTGCAGCCCGGGGACAGCTTCCTGACCCGCCGCGGCGAGCCCGCCCCGCCCGTGGCCTCGACCCGGGTGATGCGGGACGACTTCGGCACCCCCGCGCTCGTGATCGCCACCCTCGAGGGCGGCCGGGAGGTCAAGATCGCCCACGGCTCCGTGATCCGGGTCCGCACGGACCGCCCGGAGGAGCGCAGGGCCGTCCCGGACACCACCTTCTCCCCCGTGGACGCGGGGTCCCCCGAGGAGCGGATCGTCGCCGTCGGCAAGCGCCACCTCGAGGACACCGAGCTGACCGCCACCGCGGCCCGGCTCTCGCACGGGTTGAACCTGCGCTCCGGCTCCCAGCTGGAGGACGTGTTCGGCATGGCCGAGCGGCTCTACCTGCTGCACGAGGACACCGAGGGCACGCTCGCCACCCTGGGCCTGCTGACGAACCTGCCGTGGGACGGGGCCGTGGGGCGGTGGAAGTCCATCCAGGCCGCGCTGTCCCTGGCGTCGCTGATCCTGCGCGAGGAGGGCGAGCACATCGCCGCCGCCAACCTCGGTCGGCGCCTGCTCGAGGCGGACGAGGTCCCCTCCGAGCCAGGCCGGGCGGCCCGGGTGCTCGAGGTGCGCCAGCGACAGCTCAACGAGCCGCCGCTCTACGACCGGGAGATCTCCCGCGCCCTGCAGGCCCGCGACGCCGAGGCCGAGTATCAGTGGCGCCGCGCCCGGTTCGACCAGCTGCTGTACCTGCGCGCCCGCGGCGGCTCGGAGACGCTCACGGACGCGGACCTGGATTCCCGGATCGCCCGTGAGCTCGGCACGCTGCGCACCCTCGCCGACGAGCTCGAGGCGAAGGCCGCCACGCGCCGGTAAGGCCCAGCCGCGGGACGGGCGTCGGGGGCCGGCCCCGTCCCCGGTGACACGCCCGTCGGGGTCCGCTTCGTGTGGCGCACCTCACTTTCCAGCGCCCGTCGGGGCTATGCTCCCGGCATGACCGGCTCCGCACCCGCCCAGCTCCGCCCCCTCCGCGCCACGGACGCGCCCGCCGTCCTGGCGGCCTTCCACGCGGGCACCGTCGGCATGGCCGATCCCGCAGAGGTCACCGACGACGCCTCCGCCCGCGCCTACGTCGACGGACTGGTCCAGGCGGAGGGGACGGACGCCGTCGCCGTGGTGGGGCGCGGGACGGACACGCTGATCGGCCTGGTCGCCGTCGTGCGCGACGAGGCGCACGGCACCGGCGCGCTCACCGCCTGGCTGCATCAGGGCTGGCGCGGGGACGCGATCATGTCGCGCGCGGCGACCACCGTGACGGACGCCGAGCTGGCCGAGGGCGGCCTCGAGCGGATCGAACTGGCCCACCGGGCGGACAGCCCGACGGCGGGGGCCGTCGCCCGGGCCGCCGGGCTCCGTCACGAAGGCACGCAGCGCGGCCGCCTCCGCGCGGGCGGGCGGCGGCTCGACGTGCACCTCTACGGCCGGCTGGCCGCGGACCCGCTGCCCGAGGAACGCGTCCGTCCCCTGCCGTGGGCCTCCGACGCCCGCCCCTGGGCCGACCGCTGACCGCGACCCGCCCCCGACGACGCCCCGCGACGCCGTCACGCCCTCCCGGCCCGATGCCCCGCTAGTTGTTGTGGGTCATGAGGTTCTTGGCACGAGGGCCGGACTGAGATGAGACG